>NZ_JAKTNS010000100.1:0-715 GCF_022760915.1 Thermus thalpophilus
AGCGGCTTACCCTGCGCCTGGACCCCGACACCTACCGCGCCCTGGAAGCCCTCGCCAGGGAGCACGGTATGACGCTTTCCGAGCTCGCCCGAGAGGCCCTGACGATGCTTGCGGAGGAGTACCGAGCTAGGGCGACAAAAGAGAAGGCGCAAGAGCCGCCTAACGAGCAACCTGAAGAGCCTTCCGACACGCCCCCCTCCGACACGCCCCCCCTCTTCTCCGGGGCCGCCCAGGAGTAGACCGCCATGACCGACCCCGAGGACTACCCCCTCCTCAGGAGCCAGTCCGCCCTCCTGGCCCAGGCCCTGCGCCTGGTGAGCCGGGACGGGTACCGGTACTGGCAGGTCCAGACGGTCCCCGTGGAGAAAATCTTGGCCGCCGTGAAGAAGCTGGACGAGAAATACGCGGTCCTCATCGCCCCCAAGGCCCGGGCCATCCGGAAGGAGGCCCGCCTCCCCGTGGCCCACCTCCTCCTGGCCCCGGTGAGCGTGATGCCCCCGGAGAACCCTCCTCCCACCTGGCCCCTCATGCTCCTGGCCCCGCACCCCCTCCCCGGGGAGGGGATGCGGCGGGTGGAGGCCTCCCCCGAGCCCCAGCGCCCCCTCTACTGGGTGGCCTGGCGGGAGGGGGAGTGGAAGCCCACGTACGTCCTGCGGAAGGACCAGCGGGGGCGGTGGACCTGGTTCCTGGAGCCCTCCTTCCACCGGGCCCTCCT
>NZ_JAKTNS010000101.1:0-707 GCF_022760915.1 Thermus thalpophilus
GTCAGCGAAGCTACCTTGAGGAGGCGGCCCTGGTGGCGGTTCTGGGGGCGGTGAGGGGCCTTTTGCTTCCTAGGGTCCCGGGGTGATCGGCCCACGCCGGCCGGCGAAACTCATGGACCGGCCGGTATCATGCAAAAAGAAGCCCCGGCCAGTTAGGCCGAGACCTCCCCGCCAGGAGGCCTCCATCCTAACCCGGCCGGGAGGAAGGAGGCAAGAGATGGAGCACCACACCCGGCCGGAAGCGCAAATCCCGGACACCCTCGCTAAAATCGCAGGACTCCTCCAGATAAACCCCGACCTGGGGGAGGTGGTTCTTCGCGCCTACGCCGCCCTGCGCGGCCTCTCTCCGGAGGCCCTCCGCGCCCACCTCCTGGCCCCTCCCCCCCGCCCGGAGCGGGCCCGGGAGGCCTTCCAGGCCGCCTACCTGCGCCACTTCGCGGAGAACTTGCCCCGCTACCCCTACGCCACGGACGACCCCAAGGAGGGGGTGCGCATCTACAAGCGCGAAAACGCCCTGAAGCGGGTCCACGTCCAGGTGGGCCACTACCCCCACGCCGTCTTGCGGCTGGTGGTGGACGTGGACCTCCCCTGGCCCCAGGTGGAGGAGCGGATCCACGCCCTCCCCCCCTCCCTGGTCCTGGTCAACCCCCGTTCGGGCCACTTCCACGCCTGGTACGAGCTGGACCCCATCCCCCTCAAGCCCCCGC
>NZ_JAKTNS010000102.1:0-707 GCF_022760915.1 Thermus thalpophilus
GAGAAGATGCTTCAGGAGCGGTATGCCCCCCGTACACAGACTCTTACACATAACTCTTGACACGACCGCTGGTGATGTAGGGCTTCATGGGCCTTAGCCTAGCTGAGGCTTATGTGGAATGCTTGAGCGGGGAATCTCCGAGGCCCGGAGAAGGAGGACACGGGAACCAGCCCTTGGGCGAGGGCTTCGCGGGCCTGTTTCACGCGCTCAGCCAGGGGCATCCCTTTCACCTCCCCCGCTCCAGGAAGTTTTTTAGGAGCGTGTCTCCATTTCCTTCTTCCCGATGAGCTGCGCAAGCTGTCGGACCCTCTTCTCCAGTCCCCTTTCCTGGGTGTCATTGGCAAAGAGGAAGGGCCCCTTTTCCACAAGTGCCGACTTCCACTCCACCAGGGTGTTGCGGTGCACGCCGTAAGTGCGGCCGATCTCCACCAAGATTCTTTCCCCCTTGACCACCTCCAAGGCGGCCTGAAATTTCCCTCGCGGGGGATAAACTTAAGCTTCTTCCTCTTGTCCTCCGCTTTGGGGCAATCCTACCATGCGCTTCCGGGCTAGTCTAGTGGTCGCATATCCGTGCAGGAAGCATATGGGGCCCCCTTTAGGGCCAGCGAGTAGCGTTTCGCCCTAACCCCGGTCTAACCAGACTCTCCTAAACTTAGAGGCTGTCGTAAAAGTCCTCCACGGCCAGCTACGCGGCCCTAGCCAGCCGC
>NZ_JAKTNS010000103.1:0-687 GCF_022760915.1 Thermus thalpophilus
CCGGGATCCCGAGGGGGAGGGGTACATCGCCAGCGCCGAGGTGGGCCCGGAAACCGTCCTCGCGCGGGGCCAGACGAAGCGGGAGGCCTACCGGGAGGCCCGGAGGGCGTGGGTGCGGCGGCTTTTGGGGTAGACGGGACGGTCCAGCTGGAGTGACTGGATCCCAAGGAGGGCTGCTTTGTCTGGGTGGCCTGGTCCGGCACGGCCGGAGGCGGGGTCCATCGGGACCGGAGCCGGATCGCCCGCCACGAGCTCATGCCCCACCTTTCCCCCACCTCCGGGGAACACCTGAACTGAGCCCGGGATGACCTCCTTGCCCGGGCCTGGGAGTCCATTGAGGCCTACGGCCGCGAAGGCCGAGGGGAGGGAGGCGTGGTGAGGAACCCCATGGAGCTGAGGATTGGCCGCGTGCACGGCCTCTTCGTGGATCACCTCCTGCGGGATCCCGGGTTGCGGGGGACCCTTCCCCACCCCTGTCCTGGTAGCCCTGGACCCCTCGGGCCCCGAGCTGATGGCCTATGCCCTGGAGGCGGCCAGGGGGACCCTGGTCTACGCCCCCTTCCAGGGAGGGCCCCATCCTGCCCGACCGGGCGGCCTAGGCCCCCGCCTTCTCCCAGGTGGGGAGGGCCTCGAGGAGGAGGCGGGAGAGGGCCCTGGGGTCCGAGAGGCGCCGGCTGGCGTCCAGGA
>NZ_JAKTNS010000104.1:0-680 GCF_022760915.1 Thermus thalpophilus
AGGAGGAGGCGGGAGAGGGCCCTGGGGTCCGAGAGGCGCCGGCTGGCGTCCAGGATCTCAATCCCCAAGAGCCTTCCCTCCCTGTCCCAGTCCAGGGCTACCCCCGGGGCTACCTCCTCCACGGTGGCGGGGCCCTCCCCGAAGGCGATGTAGAGGGCATCGGCTTCCGGGTCGTAAGTGATTCGCATGCTTCCTCCTTTCAGAGACCCCCCTTGGGCAGGAAGTAGACGTAAACGGTGATGACCACTAAGGCGTCCTCTTCCTCCACGAAGATGGGCCGAACCTGCTTGGCATTGTAGCGCCGACCGTTCCACTCCCCCGCGAAAGGGAACTCTAGGGTGGCGCTCCACCTTCCCTCCAGGGCTGGCGCCCAGGGGGCTTCCCGTATGGCCCGCTCCACCTCTTCCTGGGTGGCTCCTCGGGCGAGGCGCATACGAGCGTGGGCGGTGAGCCGGACGGGCTTCTCCCGCACGCCCCTGAGCTTACCCAAGGAGGGCCGCCTTTGTCTGGGTGGCCTAGGCCCTTCGGTGCGCCCTTCCGGAATCGCCCCAAGGGGGTGAGCGCCCGCTCAGCGCCGGGGGTGAGCGGTAAGCGCTCACCCTGAGCGCCTGGGTAGACTGCGGTCATGGACCACTCGGAAGGGGAAGACCTCGGCCAGACCCTCCTGCCCCCCCACCTGG
>NZ_JAKTNS010000105.1:0-661 GCF_022760915.1 Thermus thalpophilus
AAGCGGCTGGCTAGGGCCGCGTAGCTGGCCGTGGAGGACTTTTACGACAGCCTCTTAGATCCAGATCCCGCCAGGCCAGGTTGGGGGCGTAGAGGAGCCTGTTTCCCACCACCACGCCGGGCAGGGTGAAGCCGAGGCCCAGGGCTCCTTGGGCCTCGGGCAGGGTTTCTCGCAGAAGCCGGGCGAAGCGCTCCTCCGGCCCCGCCTCCTTGGCGTGGGCCCACTCCTTGGCCCAAAGGACCTCGCCCCGCCAGTCCAGGGCCAGAAGCACGGTACCTTCCACGCCGATTTCCGCCCCCAGGGCGAAGCGGGCCCCAGGGCGGAGGTGCAAAAGGGTTCCTGGTCGTCCTAAGGGTGGGGAGGTAAAGGCCCCTTCTTCCAGGAGGCCTTCTTGCAGGAGCTCGTCCACCAGGCGGCTCACGGCGCTTTTCGCAAGACCCGTGAGCCGGGACAGGTCAGCACGGGTGAGGGGACCCCGCCTCAGGTGGCCCAAGATGGCCCGGCGGTTGAGCCTGCGGATTTCCTGCGTGTCCCCCTTGCGCACCCCTGTCCCCCTTTAGTTCGTTCTCGGGACTAAGTAAACCACCCTCCCCGTGTTCCGTCAAGCCCTGAACCCGGACAGACACATGTGAGACTGGACGAGTAAAAATGTGGGGACCAC
>NZ_JAKTNS010000106.1:0-660 GCF_022760915.1 Thermus thalpophilus
GGTCCACGGGGCACCTCCTCGTGCTAAGGTGTGCCCCCCTATTAAACACGGACCCTTACACATAAATCCTTACACGACCCCAGCCAGCCCATTCTCTCGATCCAATACCGTCCCAGGAATAGAAACTTATAGCCAGCGTACTCAATACCGGAAGTAAGACGGTAACCCCGTAAAACATAAGGGGCAACAGGAGAAGCAAAAGCAACGTTTTGTCCCGCATGACGGCTCCTTCAGGGAAGTGGGGGAAGAGAACAAGCCTTCCCTTCCCCCACTATGCTTTTCACCTTAGACCATCGGCCAACCGCTGCATCCGATCCACAAACTCCGAAGGGGTTAAGCGTTTCAGGAAGAGGAGCTGAAGATTATCCAAGTAGGGTTGGGCTAGCTGGGGAGGCATGGCCTGATCCCAGGAAAGCACGTAGTTAGGCGCTTGCTCCACCAAGCCGTAGACAAACCCTTGCCACTCAGGGTATGCGCCTTCTTGGCGAATCAGCGTCTGTATGCCTTTTGTAGGCGGGATGGCTCCATTCTTTAACAAGAAGCGCACGTAATCGTCCGAGAAGGAAAGCTCCCTAAGGAAAGGTCGTGTAAGGATTTATGTGTAAGGGTCCGTGTTTAATAGGGGGGCACACCTTAGCACGAGGAGGTGCCCCGTGGACC
>NZ_JAKTNS010000107.1:0-634 GCF_022760915.1 Thermus thalpophilus
TCTGAGGAGGGGGTAGTCCTCGGGGTCGGTCATGGCGGTCTACTCCTGGGCGGCCCCGGAGAAGAGGGGGGGCGTGTCGGAGGGGGGCGTGTCGGAAGGCTCCTTGGAGGGGCCTTGAGGTTGCTCGTTAGGCGGCTCTTGCGTCCTCTCTCTTGCCGTCTTGACTCGGTACTCTTCCGCAAGCATGGTTAGGGCCTCTCGGGCGAGCTCGGAAAGCGTCATACCGTGCTCCCTGGCGAGGGCTTCCAGAGCGCTATGGGTGGCGGGATCCAGGCGCAGAGTGAGGCGCTCCTCGAGGCGGGGCTTGGCCTTCTCCTTTAGGCGCTTCTCCAGGCGGGACAGGGTGGACATGGCGGCCTCCTTTGAGGTGTAGGGTAGCGCGGGGGGTGGGGGATTGTAAAGAGGATGCCCTTTATTTCACGCGTTCCCGGGCGTTCCCTGGCTCTTATTGAGGTTCCCTTTGGGCGACCCGCTTGACCTGGGGCGGAGAGTCGCCCTAGAGTGAGGGCGAACCCTAACCCGGGTGGTGCCGGGGCCGGACAAGTACCCCTTGGGTCCGCCACCCCAAGGGGGAAAGCCGGGGAAGCGGGGTGCCGGGGGAAAATCCTGGCTCGCCCCGCACTCAACGCGGCGC
>NZ_JAKTNS010000108.1:0-630 GCF_022760915.1 Thermus thalpophilus
CAGGAGCGGTATGCCCCCCGTACACAGACTCTTACACATAACTCTTGACACGACCACCCCGGAGGAGGGGGGAGGAGGGAAAAGAGAACCCTGAGGCCATAAGCCAAAAGCTCCAACAACGCCCGCACCATCGCCGTCTTGGGCTTCCTTTCCGCCAAATACCCACCCCTAAGCCCCGTCTTCATCCCCCCAAACACCCCCTCCACCACCCCACGAAACCGGTACACCGCCGGGTCCCACACCTCCCGCCCCCAGGCCCGCAACCCATCCCGCACCTCACCCCCTCCCCGCAACCGAATCTGCGGATGGAGCTCTAGCTCCGCCACCCTCCCCCACACCTCCTGCCCGTCAAACCCCGCGTCCGCCAACAGCATCCCCCTGGAGGGGCGAAACCTCCCCAAGACCCAAGCCCCCAAGACGGGATCAGGGGCATATCCCACCCCCACAGTTCCCCCAAAGGGCCAAAGGAGCTTCCTCCCCCGCTCCCACCGCACCAGGGCCAGGAGCCGGCTATGCCCCCGCACCCGCCGCACCTCCTCCCCCCTGCGGTACCGCAGTACCTGGTCCTCCCTCCGGTAGCTCAGGCCGGTGGTGTCCATGAGGTAAAGGGGGGGTCGGGGTCTTGGGGTG
>NZ_JAKTNS010000109.1:0-629 GCF_022760915.1 Thermus thalpophilus
TCCTGGGGGCCGGGCGATATTACCTGCTGGAGTGAAGGGGGTGCGGAATGTGGGCCGAACAGTACTTCGCCTGGATCGCTTATGACCTGGCTCTATTTGAAGAGGGCTCCATCGCCAACATGACCTCGTCCATTATTGGCAACGTCTTCGGGTTCAAGGCCCTAAGGGCCTTACGTTTGGAAGACCTGCGCATCCCGGTGGCCTACCTCAAGACCTTCAAGGGAGCTCCCCACGGTATTCCGGTGGAGCGGGACATGCTGGGCAAGTGGGGGCGTCCCCTCTTGGGCGCCACGGTGAAGCCCAAGCTTGGCCTTTCCGGGCGGAACTACGGCCGCGTGGTCTACGAGGCGTTGGCGGGGGGGCTGGACTTCACCAAAGACGACGAGAACATCAACTCTCAGCCCTTCATGCGCTGGCGGGACCGCTACCTTTACGCCCAAGAGGCGGTGATGAAGGCGGAGGAGGCCACCGGCGAGCGCAAGGGCCACTACATGAACGTCACCGCGGCCACGATGGAGGACGTATATGAGCGTTTGGAGTTCGCCAAGGAAATAGGCTCCATGGTCGTGTCAAGAGTTATGTGTAAGAGTCTGTGTACGGGGGGCATACCGCTCCTGAAGCATCTTCTC
>NZ_JAKTNS010000010.1:0-69165 GCF_022760915.1 Thermus thalpophilus
CCCTGGGATGGGAGGGGGTCCTGGGGGAGCTTTGGCAGCGGGGCCTGCGGCGGGTATTGCTCTTCATCACCGACGGGCTGCCCGGGCTTCCTGAAGCGATCCGCAGGGTCTACCCTCAGGCGGAATGGCAGCGGTGCGTGGTGCACGGGGTGCGGTGGAGCCTGTCCCAGGTGCGGGCGCGGGACCGGGGCCTGCTGGCGGAGGACCTGAGGCGGGTGTACGGGGCGGAGAGCCGGGAAGAAGCTCTTGGGGCCTTGGAGGAGGTGAAGGCCGCCTGGGGTTCGCGGTACCCGGGGGTGGTGGGGCTTTGGGTACAGGATTCGGGGGCCTTCCTGCGGTTCTACGGGTACCCCAAGGTGCTTTGGCCGTACCTGCGGAGCACCAACCTGATGGAGCGGTTTATCCGGGAAGTGCGGCGGGGGACGAAGGTGCGGGACCACAAGTTTCCTAAGGAAGAGGCGGTGTACAAGCTTCTTTACCTGGAGTCGGAGAGGCAGGAAGGGAGGTGGGCAGAACGGAAACTAAAGGGGTTCTCGGAGGTGAAGGAGGTGCTGGAGAAGATGCTTCAGGAGCGGTATGCCCCCCGTACACAGACTCTTACACATAACTCTTGACACGACCTGGCCTTGCCGGTGAAGTACATGGAGCCCTGGCAGACGGTGGTGTGGCCGTGTAGGTTGACGGTGCCGAAGCTTTGCCCAAAGAACCAGCGGATGAAGTCGGAGCGGCCCGCCTTGAGCCGGCCCCAGGCGGAGACCACCTGGTTGTTCTTGGGCCCGAGGTCCGGGTGGTCCGGGTCAATGAGGGCGTGGAGGTAGTCCTTGAAAACCTCCTTGAACTTGGCCACCAGGGCTTGTTTCTTTTCCCGATTTTTCTCTGCCCAGATGGCCCGCACTGCTTGGGCCATGCGGTTCATCACCTCGGGGTCCTTAAGCGCCCAAAGCTCCTTTAGCCCGGGGTAGTGGCGCTCGTCGCCCAGATGGGCGAAGAGCTTGCCCCCCTCCACGATCTCCTTCACCGCCTGGTGGAAGGAGATTTCCTCCCACTTGCCGCTTCCCCTGGGCCCGGCCCGCTTGAGTACCTTGCGGATGCGGTAGGGATCGTAGGCGGTCTGGATACCCGCCTGGCCCTTGGGGCAAAGGGCCCCGTCCACCTTGGCCACCACATCCACGGGGGTATTCAGGGGCAGGTGGGGGCGGAAGGTCCAGGGGGAGAGGGGGTTGCCGTCAATCTTGCTGGCCACGCCCTCGTAGAGCTTCACCTTGATGGGGCAGCCGGTGTTGCACTGGAGGCAGGAGGAGTAAATGGTGGTTTCGGGAAGCTGGATCTCGTAAGCCTCCATGCCTTGGGCGCTGGCCTCCTGAAGGCTCAGGGCCAAGGGGCCCAACAGGGCGCCTGCGCCGGAAAGCTTCAAGAGTTCACGCCGGGAAAGCTTTTCCATAGGCACCTCCTACACCAAGTAGTAGACCCTGGGCTTGGTCCCCGCCTCTTCCTTGAGGCGCATGATGTTGGGCTTTTTAATCAGTTCGGCCACCAGGGAGTTGGGGTCTTCCAGGTCCCCAAAGTACGTGGCCCGGCCGATGCAGGTCACCACGCACTGGGGCAGGAGCCCCCGTTCAATGCGGTGCAAGCAGAAGTGGCACTTGCGCACCTTGTCCATGGGGCCGGCCTCGTCCTCTCGGGCCACCTTTTTACCCCATTCGTAGACGGGCAAGTTCTCGTAGGGCATCTTGCCCTGTCCCGGGGTGTTTTCCGTCCAGAAGTAGCCGTCGTCCTTGTGGCGGGAATTGTAGGGGCAGGCGGGAACACACTTCTCGCAACCCACGCAGAGCTCGTAGTCAATCTCCACGATGCCGTCCTTGCGCTTCCAGGTGGCGTCGTAGGGGCAGGCGGGCACGCACGGGGGCTCGTCGCACTGCATGCAGGGCTGGGGGACGAAGCGGTAGGTGACGTTGGGGTAGGTGCCCACCTCCTCCTCGCTTACCGGGCGGTAGATCACGCCCGGGGGCAGGCGGTTTTCCGCCATGCAGCTTACGGTGCAGGCGTGGCAGCCCACGCACTTTCTAAGGTCAATGACCATGCCCCACTTGCGGTTGGGGTTCCTTAGCGCCCGCTCCAGGTCCTCCTGCATGCGCAAAAGGACGTCCTCTTCCGCCCCGCTTTCCGGCGGAGCCGCCTGGGGCACGCCTAGGGCTAGGCCCGGGGCCACCATGGAGGCGAAGATGGCGCTTGCCATTTTGGCGAGAAAGCGCCGGCGGTCCTCTGCGCTGGTGAGGGGTTCTTTTTCCATCTGCCCCACCTCCTTTCGCCTTCCAAACTAGGGCCCCGGTAGGGCGGCCGGTAGCGGTAGGGTGGCGGACGGGGCTGTCGGAAAACCTCCCGACAGGGCTCGGGACATCTATACCCTTTCGCCTTACCTATCCTGGGGTAGATGCGAAAGCTCCTGGCCCTCCTTCTCCTTGCCGCCTGCGCCAAGCCGCCCGAGGTGGCCCTCGGCCCTCCCTATGCCAAGGAGGCGGAAGGGGGTGGGGTGCGCATCGTGGTAGCGGGGATGCGTTCCCCCGTGGAGGCGGAGCCTTACCGGGAGTTCTTGCGGGGCCTCGAGGCCCATTTGGGCGAGCGGGTGGAGGTGTTTGGGCGCCGCACTTACCGGGAGGTCTTGGAGGCCTTGCGCCAGGGAGAGGCGGACCTTGGCTTCCTTTGCACCTTGGCGGCGGGTCTTGGGGTGGAGGAGGGGTTTTTGGAGGTGCTCCTGGCGTCGGATACGGTGGTGCCTTACCAGAGCCTCGTCGTGGTGCGGGAAGACGCTCCTTACCGGAGCCTGGCTGAGCTGGAGGGGCGCCCCTTTGCCTTCACCGACCCCCTTTCCAACACGGGCCATGCCTGGCCTAGGCTTCTGGCCAGGGAGCTTGGGGAGGGTTTTTTTGCCCGGTCCTTCTTCACCTACAGCCACGACCGGGCCCTTTGGGCTGTGCGGGAGGGGTTGGCGGAAGGGGCAGCGGTGGATGGGGTGGTGTACGCCACCTTGGGCTTCAAGGGGCTTAGGGTCCTGGCTAGGGGTTCCGCTGACCCCCCTCCGCCCGTGGTGGCCCGCAAGGGGCTTCCCGAAAAGGAGAAGGCCCGGCTTATGGAGGCGCTCCTTGCCCTAGCGGAAAAGCCAGAAAGCGCAAAGGCCCTAAGGGCCTTGGGCCTAAAGGGGTTCCGCAGGGCGGAAGGCGCTCCTTACCGGGCGGTCTACCGAAGGGCGCGGGAGGTGTTGCCGTGAGGCTTGGGACCCAGCTTCTTCTCACCGTGCTTCTGGCGGCAACCGCCACGGGCGGGGCCTTGCTGTTGGGGGGGGTGCCTTTCTCTACGCTGAGGGGGAACGGGCCTTGTGGCAGCAGGTTCGCTCGGCCGCCTGGGACCTCGCCACCCTGCTCACGGATGACCTCCTTCTTCAAGACCGCTTGGCGGTGTGGGAGAAACTGGGAGCGGCCAGGGACCGCTACCCGGGGTTTGTCTACGCCTACGTCCTCTCCCCAACGGGGGAGGTCCTGGCCCACACCTTCGCCGAGGGGGTACCGGAAGCCCTCCTGGCCTTGGGGGGCGAGCGGACCTTACGGGTAGGGGGAAGGCTGGTGTATCAAGGGGAGGCCCCGGTGTATGGGGGAGCGGCGGGGGTGGTGCGCTTGGCCCTGGCCCAGGACCCCTTAAGGGAGGAGTTGGCCCAGGTCCTGCGCACCGGGGTTTTTGGCTTGCTTTGGGCTGTGGGGCTTGGGGTGGGGCTTGGCTACCTTCTTCTAGAGCGGGTCCTGGAACCCCTCAAGGAGATGGCGGAGCGGGTTTCCCTTCTGGGCCGAGGGGGGAAGGTAGCCTTTCCAGAGCCCAGAAACGAGCTCGGTGCCTTGGGGCAGGCGCTCAACCGCATGGGGGAGGAGGTGGAAAGGCGGGAGCGGGAACTCACCCTCCTAAACCGCCTCCTGGCGGAAAGCCAGGCCCTGAGGCTGGAGGAGCTGGCGGAGCGGGTGCTTTCCCTCTTGGTGCGGGAGCTTGGCTTCGCCTGCGGGGATCTTTGGGTGGAGGGGCGGGTGGTCCACGGCCGCGCCTGCCAAGTCACGTGCCCCTTGGGGGGTGTGGAGGGGCTGGCGGAGGAAGCCTTGCGGGAGGGGCGGGTAGTGGTGGGCCAAGGGGGGGTGGGGGTGCCGGTACCCCCTCGAGGGGCCCTGGTCCTCCACGGCAAACCCAAGGTGGAGGAAACGTGGCTTATCGGCTTCCTGAAAGCCCTTTCCGGCCCCTTGGCCACCGCTTTGGAAAACGCCCGGCTCTACAGCCTCTTGGAGGAAAAGGAGAGGCAGCGGGCGGAACTTTTGAAGGCCTGGCTTAGGACTCAGGAGGAAGAAAGGGCGCGCATCGCCCGGGAACTCCACGATGAGGTGGGCCAGGCCCTCACCGGTCTGATCTTGGGACTGGAAGGGCTACCGGGAGACACGGCCCAGGCGCTCAAGGAGCTGGCCCGCTACACCCTGGCCGAGGTGCGGCGCCTGGCCTTGGACCTGAGGCCCTCGGTCTTGGACCACTTGGGCTTGGAAGCTGCCTTGGTGCGGTACGTGCGGGAATTTTCCGACCGCACGGGGATTGAGGTGGACCTTTCCTTCCACCTCCGCCGGCCTTTGCCCAAGGAGCTGGAAACCGTGGTCTACCGGGTGGTGCAGGAGGCCCTTACCAACGTGGCCCGCCACTCGGGAAGCCCCCGGGCGGCGGTGGGGGTCTTGGAGGCGGAAGGGGAGGTGCGGGTCTTCGTGGAGGACGAGGGCCAGGGCTTTGACCCCAAGGCGGTGGGCCCCGGGCACCAAGGTCTTTTGGGCATGCGGGAGCGGGTGGAGCTTTTGGGAGGGAGGTTCCTGTTGGAAAGCGCCCCTGGAGAGGGCACCCGGGTACAGGTTAGGCTTCCTTTAGAGGTGGTGGCGTGATCCGGGTGGTCTTGGTGGAAGACCACATCCTGGTGCGCTCGGGCATCCGCCATCTTCTGGAAGCCCGGGGGCCCATCCGGGTGGTGGGGGAGGCAGGAAGTGGCCGGGAGGCTTTGGCCCTCTTGGAGGGCCTCGAGGCCGACCTGGCCATCCTGGACGTTTCCCTGCCCGACTGCACCGGGATTGACCTGTGCCGGACCCTGAAGGCCCGCTTTCCCCGCCTGCGCCTCCTCGCCCTTTCCATGCACGAGGACCCCGAGTACGTGCGGGGCTTTTTGCAGGCGGGGGGAGAGGGGTACGTGAGCAAGGCGGCGGTGGACCACGAGCTTGTGGACGCCGTTTTGGCCGTGGCCCGGGGGGAGCGGTACCTCAACCCGAGCCTCGCCATGCGGCTCGCCATGGAGATGGTCCAGGGAGAGGTGAAGGAAGAGGGCCTATCCCCCAGGGAGGAGGAGGTGTTGCGCCTGCTCGCCCAAGGCCTTTCCCACAAAGAGGTAGCCGAGCGCCTGGCCATCTCGGAAAAGACCGTGGCCACCTACCGGGAACGGGGCATGGAGAAGCTCGGCCTGAAGACCCGGAGCGACCTCTTGCGCTACGCCGTGCGCCGGGGTTGGCTTTCGGGCTAAAGGGGCTTGGCCGCCGCCATCCGGGCGTAAAAGGCGTGGGTGAGGGCGATGGCCAAAGCGTCCGCCAGGTGGCTTGGGCTTGGGGGCTCCTTGAGGCCCAAGATCCCCCGGACCATCAGGGCCACCTCCTCCTTGGCGGCGTGGCCGTGCCCGGCCAGGGCCTGCTTCACCTGCATGGGCCCGTAGGCGTAGACCGGCACCCCCGCTTCAAAGGCCGCCACCAGCACCGCTCCCAAGGCCCAGCCCACCTTGTAGGCGAGCTCGTTTTGCCGGTAGAAGAACTGCTCCTCCACTGCCAGGGCCTCGGGTTGGAAGCGGAGGAGGGCTTCCTTGATCCGGGCGTGGATGCGGCCCACCCGCGCCTCCGCCTTTTCCTTGTGGGAGGTCTTCACCACCTCCCCGTGGAGGAGCCGGGCTTTTAGGGCCCCTTTTCCTTCCACCGCCACCACCCCGAGGCCCAAGTGGGTGATCCCGGGGTCCACGCCCGCCACCACCACCTCAGTTGCCCCGTTTGGGCGGGTAGTCCCCGTCCCCGTAGCGGATGAAGGCGGGGATGTCAAAGTTGTAGGGGTCGGCGTGGGTGGGGAAGTCCACGGGGCGGATGGGCTTGGGCACCACGGTGCTCTCGCCGAAGCCGGCGGCGATGAGGATGACCCGAAGCTCGTCCTGGGCGCGGTCGTCGTAGGTGACGCCGTAGAGGATGTCCACGTCCTCGTTACCCGTGGCCTCCCGCACCCGCTCCACCACCTCCGCCGCCTCCATGAGGGAGAGGTCCTCCGAGCCCACCACGTTGAGGAGAAGCCTCTTCGCCCCCTCAATGGAGCGCTCCAGGAGAGGGCTCATGGTGGCGGTCTTGGCCGCCTCCTCCACCCGGTTTTCCCCGCGGCCCGCCCCGATGCCCATGAGGACCTGGCCCGCCCCTTCCAAGAGGGCCTTCACGTCGGCGAAGTCCACGTTGATGAGGCCGGGGAGGTTGATGACGTCGGTGATGCCCTTCACGCCGTGGTAGAGGACGCGGTCGGCGATGAGGAAGGCGTCTTTAAGGGTCATCTTCTTGTCCACGGCGGAGAGGAGGCGGTCGTTTTGCACCACCACCATGGCGTCCACCCGCTCCTTGAGGCGCTTGATGCCCTCCTCCGCCGCCTTGAGCCTTTTGGGGCCTTCAAAGCTAAAGGGGCGGGTTACCACGGCCACGGTGAGGGCCCCCAGGCGCTTGGCGATCTCCGCCACGATGGGGGCACTGCCCGTACCGGTGCCGCCCCCCATGCCGGCGGTGATGAAGACCAGGTCCGCCCCTTCCAAGGCCTCGGCGATGAGGTCCTCCGCCTCCTGGGCCGCCTTTTCCCCGATCTCCGGGTTGGCCCCCGCCCCCAGGCCCCGGGTGAGCTTCTCCCCCAGCTGGATGCGCACGTCCGCCAGGCTCTTGGCCAGGACCTGGGCGTCGGTGTTGGCGGCGATGAACTCCACCCCTTGAAGCCCCGCCTCAATCATGCGGTTAACGGCGTTGTTCCCCGCCCCCCCGAGCCCGATGACCTTGATGACCGCTCCTTCCATCTCTGCCCCCTCTCCTTGAATCATGCCTAAAATAAGTTGTTCAGAATTTCCTTGATACGGGCCCAAAGCCCCTCGGCCTTGGCGCCTTCCTCTTTCTTTTCCCGTTTTTGCAGGCGCTTGGGCTCCGTCGCCCGGGCGGGCAAGGTGGCCCCGTGGCGCACCAGGCCCACGGCGGTGGCGTGGGCGGGGGTGGCCACCACGTCGGTGAGCCCGGATACCCCCTGGGGCTTGCCCAGGCGCACGGGAAGCCCGTACTGCTGCCTTGCCAAGAGGTCAAAGCCCCTGAGGAGGGCCGTGCCCCCGGTGAGGACCACCCGGTTCACCCGGATTTCCAAGGGCCCCAGGGTTTCGTCCACGGACTGGCGGGCCAAGTGGAGGATTTCCCGAAGCCTGGGCCGGATGATTCGGGCGAGCTCCGGGGCGGGCACCTCGCCCAGGGAGCCCCCTTCTTGGTTGATCTCCAAGACGAGCTCGGGGTCGGCCAACTCGGGAAGCGCCGCCCCGTACTTGCGCTTCACCCTTTCCGCCTCCTCAAAGGGGATCTTGAGGAGCTGGGCGATGTCCTGGCTCACGTGGTCCCCCCCAAGGGGCAAAACGGCGGAGTGGGCGAGCCTGCCCTCCCGGAAGACGGCCACGTCCGTGGTGCCCCCGCCCACGTCCAGGAGGAGGATGGTCATGTGCTCCTCCTCCGGGGAAAGGACGCCGAGGCCGCTGGCCAGGGGTTGGGCCACCAGGGCCTCCACCTCGAGGCCCGCCGCTTCCACCGCCCGGCGCAGGTTAGCCAAGGGACCCCGCCCGGCGGCGACGAGGTGGACGTCCACCTCAAGGCGCACCCCCGCCATGCCCACGGGGTCCCGGATCCCCTCCTGGCCGTCCACCTTGAATTCCAGGGGGAGGGCGTGAAGGAGTTCCTGCTCTGCGTCAAAGGGGTAGGCCTTGGCCTGCTCCACGGCCCGCTCCACGTCGGCCTCGGTGATGCTCTGCCCCCGGCGGATGGCGGCCAGGCCGTGGCTGGTGACGCTCTTCAGGTGCGGCCCGCCCACGGAGAGGATCACCCGCTCCACCTTGACCCCCGCCACCCGTTCCGCCTGGTGGACGCTCTGGCGGATGGCCTCCGTGGTGCGCTCCAGGTTCACCACCACGCCCCGCCGCAGGCCCTGGGAGGGGACGGTGCCTTCCCCGATGATGTCCAAGACGCCATCGGGGGCTAGCTCCCCGATGACGGTGGTGACCTTGCTGGTGCCGACGTCCAATCCCGCGATAATCATGGGCGTAAACTCACCCCCCAAGAATACAGGTACACGTGGCCCTTAGGCCAGGTCGCTTGGGCATACTCTAGCAGAAGTTCGGCGCTTGGGGCAAAAAGGACGGTGCCGGGAAGCTCCACGTAGAAGCCCGCCGGGGTGTAACGGAGCCGTTTGGCGCCCTTGTAGGCCTTGGCCAGGGCCAAAAGCGCCTCCTTGGGAAGGGGCCCCTTCCCCTCCACCCTAGGCCCCCGGGCGTGGGGGGCCCCGCCGGGAAGGAGGGTGCCGTCTTTTGCCAAAGCGGCGCCGTCCGCCAGGGGTAAGAAGGGCTCCCGCTCCCGCACCAAGAGGCGCACCACCCCGGGCTTGGGCTTTTCCAAGCGCGCCTCCGCCACCCAGGGGTCCTGGAGGAGGGGGGAAAGCCGCCTGGGAAGGATCCAAAGCCAGGGGGCGCCGGGGTAAAGGCCGGCCTTGGCCAGGACCGCCTCCTCCTTCAGGTGGCGCAGACCCACCACCTCCACCTTTTCCACGGGGAAAAGGACCAGGCTTCCCACGTAAAGGGTGGCTGCGAGGAGCACGAGGAGGAGCGCGCGCACTAGGCTCATCTTACCCCCTTGGCTTTACCCCGGGCCTAACCTTCAAGGCCACACCTCCCATTCCAGCTCCAAGGGAAGTTCTTCCCGGATACGCTCAAGAAGCGCCAGCACGTCCTTGGCGGTGGCCCGCCCCAGGTTGACGATGAAGTTTCCGTGCTCTAGGGAGACCATGGCGTCCCCCACCCTGAGGCCCTTCAGGCCCCGCTCGTCAATGAGCCGGCCCGCCGACTGGCCCGGGGGGTTTTTGAAGGCGCAGCCGGCGCTTTTCCGCTTGGGTTGCCCCTTGCGGGCGGCGTCCACCTCGGCCATGCGCTTTAGGATCTCCTCCAGGGGGCGCTCCTTGAGCCTGAGGCGCACCCGGGTCACGATCCCGCCCGGCGGCAGGCGGCTTTGCCGGTAGCCGAAGCCCAGCTCCTCGGGCCGGTAGAGGTGGAAGGCCCCGTCGTGGAAGATTTCCACCGCCTCGAGGGCATCCGCCATCTCGCCGAAGCGGGTGCCGGCGTTCATCTTCACCGCCCCCCCCACTTGGGCGGGGATGCCGAGGAGCCCTTCCAGGCCGGAAAGCCCGGCCCGGGCCGCCTCTTGCACCAAAAGGGGAAGGAGCGCCCCCGCCCCCACCCAGCCCCTTAGGTCGTAGGTCTGGAACTCCCCCGCCAGGCGGATGACCCGCTCCGGCACCCCCTCGTCCAGCACCAGGAGGTTGGAGCCGTTCCCCAGGACCCGGTAGGGGGCCTCGGTGGCCCGCTTGAGCTCTTCCCGGGTTTCCACCGTCCAAAGCTCCGCCGGGCCGCCCACCCCCAAGGTGGTGTAGTCCTTGAGAAGCACCCGTTCAACCTTCACGGACGAGCCTCCGGGCTAGTTCCGTCACGTCCCCCGCGCCCAAGGCGAGCCAGAGGTCCTCTGGGCCCGCCGTGGCCTTGGCGTAGGCGAGGGCCTCCTCCGGAGGGAGGAAGCGGGCCTCTTGGCCGAGGGCGGCGAGCCTCTCGGCGATCCTTCGCGAAAGGGCCTCCGGGGAAACCTCCCCCTTCTCCCCGGCGGTGTAGACGGGAAGGACCACCACCTCTTCCGCCTCCTGGAGCGCCTCGGCGAAGGCTTCCCAAAGCTCCAGGGTGCGGAGGAGGCGGTGGGGTTGGAAGAGGACCCGGACCCGGCGGCCGAGGAGCCTGGCCGCCTGCAAGGTGGCCCGCACCTCCGTGGGGTGGTGGGCGTAATCGTCCACCACCAGCGCCCCCCGCACCTCCCCCAGGCGCTCAAAGCGCCGCCCCACCCCGGGGAAGCGGGCAAGCCCCCGGAGGATGGCCCCTTCCTCCACCCCAAAGGCCAAGGCGGCCAAGGCGGCGGCGAGGGCGTTCCGTACGTTGTGGGCCCCGGGGACCTGGAGCCTGGCCTCCCCCAGGTCCTTGCCCCCGTAGACCAGGCGGAAGCGGCTTCCCGTGGGGTTTAGGGCGAGCCCTTCCGCCCAAAGCTCCCCTCCCTCTCCGAAGCGCAGGGGCTTGAGCCCCTGGGCCGCCTGGGCCAAGAGGGGGTCGTGAGCGGGGAGGACGGCCACCTCCGCCCCCTTTAGGAAGCCCGCCATGGCGGCCAGGAGGGCCTCGAGGCTTTCGTGGTAGTTGGGGGCCTTCCTGCCCTCGGGGGCCACGTGCTCCCTCTCCAGGTTGGTGGCCACCGCCACCCGTACCCGCACCCCTTGGAAGAGGGGGTCCGACTCGTCCACCTCCGCCAGCCGGGGACCCAGGCCGAAGCGGGCGTTCCCGGGCAGGAGGGAAAGCTCCCCCCCGAGGAGGACCCAGGGATCCAACCCCGCCTCCAGGAGGATGCTCGCCAGCATGCCCGTGGTGGTGGTCTTCCCGTGGGTGCCCGTGACGCCCAGGGAGGGCTTTTGCGCAAGGAGGTGGGCCAAAAGCTCCATGCGCCGCACCACCCGCATGCCCCGCCTCCTGGCTTCCAGGACCTCAGGGTGGTCCAGGGGGATGGGGGTGGGGACGACGAGGGTGTCCTCCTCCCCCAGGTGGGCGGGGTCGTGCCCAGGGTGCACGGGGACCCCTAGGGCCTCCGCCCGCTTGCCGGGGGCCAGGTCGCACCCCGTCACCGCCACCCCCTCCCCGAGGAGGAGGCGGGCCAAGGCGCTCATGCCCACCCCTTCTATGCCCATGACGTGTGCCCGTTTCATAGGAACTCCTCCAGCCAGTCCGCTAGGCGAGCAGCCGCCCCTTCCGGGGAGAGGCGGGCCATGCCTTCTTGGTATGCCTCCCGCCGGGTGAGGATGGCCTGGACTTGTTGGGGTAGCCGGGCGTAATCCCCGAGCTCCGCCCCCCCCGCCTTGCGGTAGGCCTTTGCGTTGGCGGCTTGCGCTCCCCCGTCAAGCTTGGGGGAGAGGGGAAAGAGGAGGGCGGGCAGGCGGTGGAAGGCGGCCTCCGCCAAGGTGCCCGCCCCGGCCCGGGAAAGGAGCAAATCGGCGGCGCTCATGGCCAAGGGGGCGTCCACGAAGCCGGCGATGCGGTAGTCCTCGGCCTCGAGGAAGCGGTAGCGCTCCACCCACCTTTCCCCCACCTGGTGGAGCACGGGGAGGCCCAGGGGTTTGAGGAGGGGGGGAAGCTTCTCGTTGAGCTCCAGGCTCCCTTGGCTTCCCCCCAGGACCAGGAGGAGGGGTTTGGCGGGGTCAAAGCCCAGGCGGGCCTTGGCCTCCGCCTGGGGATAGCGCACCTCCCGCACGGGGTAGCCCAGGACCCGGGCCCTGCGCCCAAGCCAAGGGGGAAGGCTCACGGGCACGCTTAGGGCGAGGCCCTTGGCCCAAGGGGAGAGGGCCTTGATGGCCAGGCCCAGCTTGGCGTTTTGCTCGTGGAGGAGGAGGGGGATGCCCTTAAGCCCTGCCAGAAAAGCCCCGGGGAAGCCCGCATAGCCCCCGGTGGAGAGCACCGCTTGGGGCGGGTGCTCCCTAAGGACCCGCCAGGCGGCCCGAAGCCCCTTGGCGAGCTTTAGGGCTTCCCCCGGCCGGAGGGCGCTCCGGTCCAGTTTGCCGGCGGGGATGAGGGTGTGAGGGATGGAGCTTTGCGGGAGGAGGCGGGCCTCGAGGCCCCCATCGCTCCCCAGGTAGAAAACGGGGTGGCCCCGCCGCCTGAGCTCCTCCGCCACCGCCAAGGCGGGGAAGAGGTGCCCCCCCGTGCCGCCCCCTGTTAGGAGGACCACGCTTTCACCCCCTTCCCCTTGGGCTCCCTGGCCAGGCGCAGGAGCACCCCAAGGGCGAAGCCGGAAACCAAGAGGGAGCTTCCTCCATAGGACACGAAGGGCAAGGGGACTCCCGTCACGGGCAGGAAGCCCACGGTGACCCCGATGTTGAGGGAGGCCTGCAGGGTCAGGTACAGGGTGAGGCCCAAGGCGAGAAGGCTCAGGGGCCCCTGGAGGCGGAGGGCCAAGGCCAGGCCCCGCAGGAAGAGGAGAAGGTAGAGGAAAAGGACCACCAGCCCCCCGAACCAGCCCGTGGCGAAAACCACGCTGGCGAAGACCATATCGTTATGGGCCTCCGGGAGGTGGGGGAGGTTGCCCCCGGGGCCTTGCCCCAAAGGACCCCCCAGGAGAATGGCCTTTTGCGCCTGCAGGACCTGGTAGGCGGTGTGGGCGGGGCTGGCTTCCCCTTGGAGGTAATCCAGGAAGCCTGTGAAGCGCTCGGAAACGTAACGGAAGCGGGCCAGGTAGTAGCCGGAGAAGGGGAAGACCGCCAAGAACCCCGCCAGGCCCACCATGAAGAGCCTGCGCCAAGGTACCCCGGCCAGGATGAAGAGGAGGGTGGCCAAGGTCACCAGGAAGAGGGCGGTGGCGAAGTCGGGTTCGATCAGGACTAGACCGGCGGTGATCCCAGAGAGGAAAGCGGCCCCCAGGATGGGGGTATCGTTCCCCTTTCGCCCCACGAAGGAGGCGAGGTAAAAGACCAAGGCCACCTTGGCCAGCTCCGAGGGCTGGAAGGCCACAGGGCCCAGGTAAAACCACCGCCTTACCCCCCCGGGCCCATCCCCCAGGAACAGGACCAAGAGCAGGAGGCCCAGGGTGAGGAAGAGAAGCCAGAGGGCGTGGCGGAGGAGGCGGGCCGGGGGCAGCAGGAAGCCAAGGAGCATGGCGGCGAACGCGAGCCCCACCCGCAAGAGATGGCCCTGGAGGAGGCCTGGTTCCGCCACCCCCACCCCCAAAAGGCCGAAGGCCATGAGGAGGAGGCCCGCTAGGAGGAGGACGGGGTCCACGGCTCACCTCCTAGGGCAAAGACCGCCTCCCGGAAGGCCTGGGCCCGGTCTTTGTAATCCTTGAACTGGTCAAAGCTGGCGGCCAGGGGGGCAAGGAGGACGGAGCCCTCCGCAAGCCGGGCCAGGGCTTCGGCCACCGCCTGCCGCATGGCCTGGTGCCCGTCCTTTTCCCGGATCACCACCACCTCCACGCCCCCGCCCAAGGCCTCCGCCATGCGGGGCCCGTCCCGGCCCACAGCCAGGACCACCCGTACCCGGGAGAGGAGGGGCCTTAAAGGGGCGAGGTCGGCCCCCTTGTCCTCCCCGCCCAGGATCCAGGCGATGGGGGCGGGGGCGGCCCTTAGGGCGGCGGCCACCGCAGGGGTGCGGGTGGCGATGGAGTCGTCAATGAAGACCACTTTCCCCTTCCTGGCGAAGGTTTGGAAGCGGTGCGGGGGACGGGGCAAGGTCCTCAGGCTTTCCTCCAAGGCCCCTTCGTCCAGGGGGCGGCCCAAGAGGTCCAGGTAGGCCCGGGTGGCGGCCAAGGCGGCCCGCAGGTTGCTTTCCCGGGGGTCTTCCGCCGGCTGGAAGGGGTAGAGGCGGGCCGGGCTCCCTTCCGCCGCTTGGCGCACCTTGGCGTCTTGGGCGTTGTAGACCAGGGCGTCTTCGGCGGTGAGGTTCTTGAGAAGGTTGAGCTTGGCGGCGTGGTAGGCCTCGAGGCTCCCGTGCCGGTCCAGGTGGTCCACCCCCAGGTTAAGCAGCACGGCCACCCGGGGCCGGAAGGTGGAAACCCGCTCCAACTGAAAGCTAGAAAGCTCCGCCACCGCCACCTCCGCCTCGTCCACCACGCTCACCAGGGGAGGGTCCACATTGCCCCCTTCCAGGGCCTTTAGCCCTTGGCCCCTTAAGAGGTGGGCGGTGAAGAGGGTGGTGGAGGTCTTCCCCGCGGTGCCGGTGATGCCGAGGATGGGAGTTGGGGAGAGGCGGTAGGCGAGCTCGGCTTCCCCCACCACCTCCGCCCCCCCTTCCCTCAGGCGCTGGAGGTTAGGGTGGTCCAGGGGCACCCCGGGAGCGGCCACCACCTGGGCGTAGCGGCCCTCCAGGGCGAAGTCGGGGGTGAAGCCCAAGGCCAAGGCTTCCCGCACCTCCTCTTCCCGGGGCCTGTCGTCGTGGAAGCGGGCGGCGATCCCCCGCCGCTTCAGGAAGCGCAAGACCCCGAGGCCGCTTCGTCCGAGGCCGTAGACCAGGATCACGCTCCACCTCCCAGGCCAAAGGCGAGGGCGGTGGCCAGGGCGGTGAGGACGGCGAAGCGGAAGACCACCTTGGCCTCCTCCCAACCCAAAAGTTCAAAGTGGTGGTGCAAGGGGCTCATGCGGAAAAGCCTTTTTCCCGTGCGGCGGAAGTAGAGGACCTGGGCCACCACGGAAAGCACCTCCAACACGGGGACGATGGCGGCCAAGGGCAAGAGCCATAGCTTCCCCGTGAGGACGAAAAGCCCCGCCACCATGGCCCCCAGGGCCTGGCTCCCCGTGTCCCCCATGAAGACCTTGGCCTTGGGGGCGTTGTGCCAGAGGAAGCCGAGGAGGCTTCCCAGAAGGGTTTGGGCGAAGGGGTAGGGATAGAAGGGAAGGAGAAGGATGGCGGCGACGCTCGCCAGGAGTCCGTCCAAGCCATCGGTGAAGTTGAAGGCATTGGCCGCACCCACCACGGCCAGGAAGACGAGAAGGACGTCCAGGATGGGCCAAGGGGTGTAGGCCACCTGCCGTGCGGCGTAAAGGGCGAAGACCAAGGCCATGAGGCCCTGGAGGGCGAGCTTTTCCCGCGCCTTAAGGGGCCGGGAGAAGCTTCCCCCCAGGTCGTCCAAAAGCCCCAGGAGGGCGAAGCCGAGGCCGAGGAGCCAAAGGGGAAGGAACGGGTCCTTGCCCCCCAGGTAGTAGGCCAAGAAGGCGGCGAGGAGGAAAGCTACCCCGCCCATGCTGGGGGTCCCTTCCTTGGCTAGGTGGGCCCGAGGGCCATCCTGGCGCACGCGTTTGCCCAGACCCATCGCCTTCATGAAGGTGATCCAGACGCCGGTGAAAAGCCAAGAGAGCAGGAGGGCTAGGGCCATACCACCTCCCGGCAGGAAAGAACGCGTTCCCCAGGCACCAGATAGACCCATTCCCCAAAAGCCGCGGCGTCCTCGGCCTCGGCCAAGGGCTTCACCCCTTCCCTGCGCACCAGGTAGACCCTTTCCCCCATAAGGGCCACCACCCCGCAGTCCCCCGCCTGGGCTTTAAGGACGGGGGCGGGAAGGGGAAGGGTGCGGCCCTCGGGGTAAAAGAAGGCCTCCTCCCCCAGGGCCACCGCGCCCTCCCAGGCCACCACCTGGGTGTACCTTCCCCTTTGGAGGAGGGTTCTTTTCCGGTAGACCCCTTCTTGGCCCACCCAGTAAAGCCCCTCGTCGCTCAGGAAGGCGTCCTTGGCGGGGTAGGGAAGAAGCCCCCCCGGGGTCCACACCGCCTCCCCCAGCCCCACGGCGAGCCTGGGGCTTGCCCGCAGGAAGCGGGGAACGCCGGGGAGGGGAAGGCTTTCCAGGCTTCCTTCCCGCAGGACCAAGAGCTGGTAGGGATAGGCGGCGTAAAGGGCCTCCCGGTCGGCGTCCAGGAAGAGGGGGGGGCTAGGGAGGATGGCCTGGAAGCGGCCTTCCACCAAGCCCCCACGGGCGAAGCCCCCGGGATAGGGGAGGGCGGGGGAGGTGGCCCTTAGGGGGGCGCAGGCCACCAGGAGGATAAGGAGAGGGCCTAAGCGTCCCATAGGTCCAGGATCCTTTCCAGACCCACGGCCCTCGAGGCCTTGAGGTAGACCAGGTCCCCCGGCAACACCCGGGCCTTGAGCCAAGCCAGCGCCTCCTCCAAGCCCTCCACCGCTTCGCCCCCCAAAGCGGCCTGGGCCTGAGCAAAGGGGCCCAGGTAAAGGGGCTTCAGGCCAAGCCTGGCCGCTTCCTCCGCTACCTCTAGGTGGAGGCGCTCCGCCAGGCTCCCAAGCTCCCGCATCTCCCCCAGGACCACCCACTTCCGCCCGGGCTGGGCCGCGAGCCAGGCGAGGCCCGCCTTTACGGAAAGGGGGTTGGCGTTGTAGGCGTCGTTGAGGAAAACCACCCCTCCCAGGACCCGCCGCTCCATACGCCCCGGGGGCAGGCGGAGGCCGGCAAGCCTTTCCGCCACCCCCCCCAGGTCCTTTCCCAAAAGCTCCGCCGCCGCCAAGGCGGCCAGGGCGCCCAGGGCGGGCCCAAGCCCGGGGTAGGGCACCTGGACCCTCCTTCCCCGGTATCGGAAACGGCTTTCCGTGGGGAAGAGCTCCAGGTCCTCGCCGGCGAAGGTGGCCTCCCCAAAGCCGTAGGTGGGCTCCCCTCGGTAGCGGCCGAAGGCCTGGAGCACCTCCTTGGCTTGGAGGCTCACCAGGGCCTGGGGGGCCCGAAGGAGCCCCGCCTCCTCCCGCACCACCCCTTCCAGGCCGCCGAAGGCCAGCAGGTGCTCCTCCCCCAAGGCGGTGAGGACGGAAAGGGCGGGCTTGGAAAGCCCCATGAGCTCCGCCATCTCCCCCACCCGGTCTATCCCGAGCTCCACCACCGCCCCTTCCTCCCCTGGGCTTAGGTGGAGGAAGAAACGCGCCAGGGGTGGGGCGGTGTTTTGGTTGCCCGAGGGGGCGGGAAACCCCAGGCCTTGGGCCAGGGCCTCCTTGGTGGTGGTCTTGCCCGAGCTACCCCCCACCGCCACCACCACCCCGGGGAAGAGCTCCCTGAGGGCGCTTCCCAGGCGGAGAAGCGCCCCGTAGGGGTCCTTCACCTCCACCGTGGCCTCGCCAGGGACGTCCGCCAGGACGAGGCTTGCCCCCTGGGCCCGGGCCTCGGGGATGAAGGAACGCCCGTGGGCCCTGGCCCCAGGGAGAGCGACGAAAAGGCTTCCCGGCGCCACCTCCCGGCTGTTCCAGTGGAGGTCCCGCACCGGCCCTCCCCCGGGGTGGAGCCGCCCCCCGGTGGCCTCCGCCACCCACTCAGGCGTTAGTTCCCTAACATGCGCAAGATACACAAGTACCTCACCGCTCCTCAGCATAGGGGGGAAGGCCCCGGTAGGCCAAGAGACGGGCGGCGATCTCCCGGAAGATGGGGGCGGCCACCTGGCTGCCGTGCACCTCCCCCTTGGGGTGGTGGACCGCCACCACCACGGTGTAAAGGGGCTTATCCCCAGGAACGAAGCCGGCGAACCAGGCGGTGAAGACCTCCTGGGAGTAGCGCCCGTTCACCACCACCTGGGCGGTGCCCGTCTTGCCGGCCAGGCGGTAGCCCGGAAGGTGGGCCCGGGGGGCGAGGCCCTCCACCAGGGCTTGCCGCACCGCCTCCGCCGTGGCTTCGGAAAACACCCGCTCCCCCTGGCGAAGGCTTCCCGCAAAGAGGATGGGGGGCCGGTAGACGCCATCCACCAGGGCATTGAAGGCCGCCGCCAGGTGCAAGGGGGTAATGAGGAAGCCTTGGCCGAAGGTGTGGTTGGCGTAGGCGGCCCGGCTCCAGGCCTCGGGTGGCTTCACCACGGGGGACGCCACCCGGACGCCGGGTAGTAGCTCGGCATCGGTGAGGTGGAGCTTTTTCAGGTATTGGTGGAAGACCTCCTTGGGCAGGGCCTCCGCCAGCCGGCTAATGCCCACGTTGGAGGAGTACTTGAGTACCTCCGCCAGGGTGAGGACGGGGGGGTGGGGGACCACGTCGCGGATGGTCCAGCCGTCCACCACCCGGTACATGGGGGCCTCCACCCGGGTGTTGAGGCGGGCTTGGCCCTCTTCCAGCAGGATGGCGGCGGTGAGGGCCTTCATGGTGGAGCCGGGTTCCAGGGCCACCAAGAAGGCGTGGTTGCGCCAGGAAAGGTCCTTTTCCGGGTCCTTTCGCGGGGCTAAGGGGTCAAAGGCGGGCCCGTTGGCCACGGCGAGGATCCGCCCATCCCGGTCCAGGACGAGGGCGGTGGCGAAGCTACCCTGGCTTTTCGCTAGGCCTTGCCAGAGGGCCTTCTCCGCCATGGCCTGGATCCAGGGGTCCAGGGTGAGGGTGAAGGAGCGCCCCTGGGCCAGGGCGGCGTTCAGGTCGCGTTCCAGGCCCTCGAGGCCCCTGCCCGTGCTCCTTTCCCCGAAGCCCAGGAGTTGGCTTGCGCTTTCCCCCAAGGGATAGTAGCGACCCCCCTGCAGGGTGAGGGCCAAGGGGGTGCCGTCTTGGGCGTAGAGGGCGCCTCGGGGTGGGGGTGGAGGGGGCGGGGGCGGGTTGAGGCGGGGCGGGCGGGTGAGGAGGGCATAGACGCCCAGGGCGAAGAGGAGGAACCAGAGGACAAGCCCGGCGAAGACCAAGGGTACCCGGCTCACCGCGGTCATGGCGCCCACCTCCCTTTACTCATGGGAATGAAGCCCTCCTTCTCCGCCCACTCCAAAACCCGCAAGGGGCGGCTTGCCCGCCACGTTTCCTGAAGGAGGGCTTCTTCTTCCGCCTTCAGTTCAGCGAGCCGCGCCTCCATTCGGGCGAGGGCCGCCTTTTCCACTTGGTTTCGGTGGCCCAAAGCGAAGAGGAGGAGCAGGCTCAAAAGGTAAAGGAGGCCAAACCGCACCGCCGCCCTCACGCCGCCTCCTTTTCCGCCGCCCGTAGCTTGGCGCTCCTCGCCCGGGGGTTTTGGGCCACCTCCTCGGGACTTGGGGTGAGGGGTTTTTTGGTGAGCACCTTGAGGCCGCTTTCCTTGAGAAAGCGCTTGACCAGGCGGTCTTCCAGGGAGTGGAAGGTGATGACCACCAGCCTGCCCCCAGGCTTTAGCGCCTCCTTGGCCTGGCGGAGGAAGTCTTCCAAAGCCCCAAGCTCGTCGTTCACGTACATGCGCAGGGCTTGGAAGGTCTTGCGGGCGGGGTGCCCCGCCTTGCGGAAGCCCACCGCCGCTTGCACCACCTGGGCGAGTTGGGTGGTGGTGCGGATCCTGGCCTTCTTCCTGGCCTCCACGATGGCCTTGGCGATGCGGTACGCCTGCCTTTCCTCCCCCAGGTCGCGCAGGATGCGGTAAAGCTCCTCCAGGGGAAGGGTATTCACCACCTCCTCGGCGGTGGGGCCGGTGAGGCCCATGCGCATGTCCAAGGGGCCTTCCTTGTGGTAGCTGAAGCCCCGTCTGGGGTCTTCCAGGTGGAAGCTGGAAACCCCCAGGTCCGCCAGGATCCCCGCCACCTCCTTCACCCCGGCTTCGGCCAGAACCTCTTGGAGGTGGCGGAAGTTCTTCCGGAACACCCTTAACCCAGGCAGGCCCAAGGCTTCCGCCCGGGCGACGGCCTCGGGGTCCTGGTCCAGGCCGAGAACGAGCCCCCCCCGCGCCAAAATGCCCCGGGTGTGGCCGGCCCCGCCCAAGGTGGCGTCCACATAGACCTCGCCCGGCTTCACCGCCAGGAGGTCCAAGGCCTCTTGGTACATCACGGGAATGTGCTCGGTAATGCCTTCCATAAATCCCTATCCGATAAGTCCCCGCAGGGCCTCGGGGGCCGGCGGGTTGTGCAAAATCTCCTCAATGGCCTTCCACCAGCGCTCCAGGCTCCAGATCTCCAACCTCCCCGGGGCCCCGGCGATGACCACCTCGCCCCCTTCCGCAAGCCCAGCGAATTGGCGCAAGGGCGGGGGGATGAGGACGCGGGAGGCATTGTCCATGCGGGTTTTGTGGGCCCCCGAGTAGAAGAAGCGCACGAAGGCCCGGGCCTCCTTGTCGGTGAGGGGCAGGTTGACCAGCTGCTCTTCAATCTTGCGCCAGCGGTCGGAGGGGAAGACGTAGAGGCAACCCTCCATGCCCCGGGTGAGCACCAGGCCGTCCTCGAGGAAATCGCGAAAGGGGCCGGGGATCACCACCCGCCCCTTGTCGTCCAGGCTGTACTGGTACTCGCCGAAGGGCATCTTCCCACCTGCTCCCACCTTCCGGTGGCCAGACCCGATGCGCCTGGATCACGAATGGCCGTGGCCGGGGAAGGTTTTCGCCGGGAAGTATACCACGGCATCCCCACACTTTTCCACTCTCTCCCACCTATCACCCACTTTTGTCCCACCTCAGGGGTAAAAAAACCCCGAGCCGAAGCTCGGGGTCCGGGATAGGGCGTAAGCCGGGTTCTGTTTTTTGCGGTCATCTCTCTGGGACCGGTGTCGCCACCGGCCTCAAGCGGCCCATCCCAGGGGTTCTGGCGGGCCGGGCAAGCCCTTCCCCTCTACTGGGCCTTGCACCGGGTGGGGTTTGCCGTGCCCCAGCCTGTTGCCAGGCCAGGCGGTGGGCTCTTACCCCACCGTTTCACCCTTACCCGCACCGGGGCCTAGGCCCCGGCCGCTGGCGGTCTATTTTCTGTGGCACTTTCCGTCGGGTTACCCCGCCCAGCCGTTAGCTGGCACCCTGCCCTATGGTGCCCGGACTTTCCTCACCCAAGGGGGGTTGGCCCCTCGAGCGCGACCGCGCCCCTATCCCGGGGCATTCTCTAGCTTAGCAGCTTTTTCTGCTAGGGTGGAGGGGTGGGCTCGCGTTTCGCTTGGTACGTACCCTGGGTGCTCCTCCTTCTTAGCCTGGTGGGCCTTGGGGTCTTGGCCACCCTGTGGTTTTTAGGGGCGCTAGCCCTTCTGGGAGGGGCCGCTTTGTTGGCCGTGCGAAGGGTTCGGCGGCTTTGGGGTCCCCGCTGGCGCAGGCTGCCCCCACCCCGCTAGCCCTTGCGCCAAGGCCGGGTGCGCCCTACACTAAGAAGCGGTTTTCGCACGGCCAAGACCGTGCGGGAGGAGGCGAGCGTGAAAGAAGGCATCCATCCCAAGCTGGTTCCCGCCCGCATCATCTGCGGTTGCGGCAACGTCATCCACACCTACTCCACCAAGCCCGAGATCCACGTGGAAGTCTGCAGCAAGTGCCACCCCTTCTACACGGGC
Source organism: Thermus thalpophilus (assembly GCF_022760915.1). Taxonomy (NCBI): domain Bacteria; kingdom Thermotogati; phylum Deinococcota; class Deinococci; order Thermales; family Thermaceae; genus Thermus; species Thermus thalpophilus. Next base: position 21,114 of record NZ_JAKTNS010000010.1, read on the forward strand.
CAGCAGCGCTTCGTGGACACCGAGGGGCGGGTGGAGCGCTTCCAGCGCCGCTTCGGCGACTCGTACCGCAAGGGGCGCTAGGGTCAAGGACCGGGCCGGGGGCTTAGGCCCCCGGTTCTCTTTAGAATGCCCCCTGGAGGAAGCCATGCCCCCGGTACTCCACCGACAAGGCTGGATTGAGGTCATCGCTGGGCCCATGTTCTCCGGCAAGAGCGAGGAGCTCATCCGGCGGGTGCGGCGGGCCCTCATCGCCCGGCAAAAGGTTTTGGTGTTCAAGCCCCGGTTGGACAACCGCTACCACGCAAGCCACGTGGTGAGCCACGATGGGGAGAGGGTGGAGGCCATCCCCGTGGAGCGGGCGGCGGAGATGGAAGCCCATCTTGCGCCCCTGCCCCAGGTGGTGGCGGTGGACGAGGTGCAGTTCCTGGACCGCGGCTTCTTGGACCTGGCGGAGAGGTTGGCCCAAGCGGGGGTGAGGGTCATCGCCGCGGGGCTGGACCTGGACTTCCGGGGGGAGCCTTTTGGCATCATGCCCGAGCTCTTGGCCCGGGCGGAGTTCGTGGAGAAGCTCACCGCCATCTGCCCCCGCTGCGGGGCTCCCGCCACCAGGACCCAGCGCCTGGTGGACGGGAAGCCCGCCCGCTACACGGACCCCGTGATCCTGGTGGGGGCCATGGAGCGCTACGAGCCCCGTTGCCGCGCCTGCCACCAGGTGGTCTACTGAGCTAGGGGCAAGGGGGCGCCCTTCTTTTTCCGGAAGCGCACCTCCAGCACCCCTTGGCGGAGGCTCGCCTGGGCGGTGCCCTCTTCAATGGGGCCGGGGAGGTCTAGGGTGCGGCGGAAGGTGCCCATGGGCCTTTCCTCCAGGAGGTAGGTGCCGGGAAGGGGGTGGCGCACCCCGGCTAGGGTGATGCGGCTTCCTTCCTCCAAAAGTTCCAGGTCCTCGGGGCGGACCCCGGGTAGGTCCACCAGGAGCACGTAGTGCGCTTCATCCTCCAGGAGGTCCACCCGGGGGACCCAGGCGGCGGGCTCCTCCCCTGTGAGCTGGTAGGCCAGCTCGGCGATGCGCTCCTGCAGTTCCTTTAGCTTGCGCAGGGTTTCCAGGCGGTCCAGGCGCTCCAGCATGCCCTTAGCATAAGGGATGTGGAAGCGGTGCCGGTGCTGGCGGGTCCCACGGGAAGCGGGAAGACCCTCCTCGTCCTGCGTTTGGGGGAGGAGCTACCGGTGGAGGTGGTGTCCGCCGACGCCACCATGGTCTACCGGGGTTTGGACATCGGCACGGACAAGCCGAGCCCAAGGGAGCGGCAAAGGGTACCCCACCACGTGGTGGACGTGTTGGAGCCTTCCGAGGCCATGAGCGTGGCCCGCTTCCTGGAGTTGGCGGAGGAGGCCATAGGGGGCGTTCTTGCCCGGGGCCGCCTGCCCCTGGTGGTGGGGGGGACCGGCTATTACATCCGGGCCCTTTCCGAGGGTCTTTACGACCTCCCCCCGCCGGACCCTGAGCTTCAGGCCCAGCTTTGGCAGGAGCTGGAGGCCAAGGGGTTTGCGGCGCTGGCGGCGGAGCTTGCCCAGGCCAGCCCATCCGATGCCCTGCGGGTGGGGAAAAACCCCAGACGGCTCGTGCGGGCCCTCGAGGTCCTGCGCCGCACCGGCGCGCCCCCCGTCCGTTTCCCCAAACGCCCGGCCCGCTTCCGCTACAAGAAACTCGTGCTCTGGCCCGAGCGGGCCTGGCTTTGGCCGAGGCTGGAGGAGCGGGCCCGCTCCCAGTTCGCCCGGGGGCTTGTGGAGGAGGTGCGGTCCCTCCTCGCCCGCCACCCCACCATGCCCACCGCCCTTCAGGCCATTGGCTACAAGGAGGTGGTGGGCTACCTGAAGGGGGAGTACACCTTGGAGGAGGCGCTAATGCGGGACATCCAGGCGGTGAAGGCTTACGCCAAGCGGCAGTACACCTGGTTCCGCCACGAGCCGGGGGACGTTACCTACCTGCCCCGGGGCGGGGAGGAGGCTTACCCCGGCTTTCGCGACTGGCTTCGCCTCCACTTCGGGCTATAGTGGGGGCATGTTGGCCCACGAGATCCGCGCCCGGGTGGCCCGAGGGGAGCTTGCCCCCAAAGAGGTGGTCCAGGCGTACTGGGAACGGGTCCAGCGACTTGACCCGGGGCTTGGCGCTTTCCTCACCCTGAACGAAGGGCTTCGGGAAGAGGCGGAAAGGCTAGACCCCAAGCTTCCCTTGGCGGGGGTCTTGGTGGCGGTGAAGGACAACATCGCCGCCCAGGGCCTGCGCACCACGGCGGGAAGCCGCCTTCTGGAGAACTTCGTCCCCCCCTACGACGCCACGGCGGTGGCCCGGCTTAAGGCGCTAGGGGCCTTGGTGGTGGGCAAGACCAACATGGACGAGTTCGGCATGGGCTCCTCCACGGAGCACTCCGCCTTTTTCCCCAGCAAAAACCCCTTTGACCCTGGCCGGGTCCCTGGGGGCTCCAGCGGGGGAAGCGCCGCCGCGGTGGCGGCGGACCTGGCCCCCGTGGCCCTGGGCTCGGACACGGGGGGAAGCGTGCGCCAGCCCGCGGCCTTTTGCGGCGTCTATGGCCTCAAGCCCACCTACGGCCGGGTGAGCCGCTACGGCCTCATCGCCTACGCCTCCAGCCTGGACCAGATCGGCCCCATGGCCCGCTCCGTGCGGGACCTGGCCCTCCTCATGGACGCCATGGCGGGGCCCGATCCCCGGGACGCCACCAGCCTGGACCTCCCCCCCCGCTTCCAGGCGGCCTTGGCGGAAGCCCTTCCCCCCTTGCGCCTGGGGGTGGTGCGGGAGGGTATGGCCGGCAACAGCCCGGGGGTGGAGTGGGCCTTGGCGGAGACCCTAGGGGTATTCCGGGAGCTGGGGTTTCGCATCCAAGAGGTTTCTTGGCCCTCCTTGCCCCTCGCCCTCAACGCCTACTACATCCTGGCCCCGGCGGAGGCCAGCTCCAACCTGGCCCGCTACGACGGGACCCTCTATGGCTACCGAGCGGAGGGGGAGGAGCTTTGGCCCGTGGTGGAGGCCACCCGGGCCCGGTTTGGCCTCGAGGTCAAGCGCCGCGTTCTGGTGGGCACCTTCGTCCTCACCAGCGGCTACTACGAGGCCTACTACGGCCGGGCCCAGGCTTTCCGCCAGCGGCTCAAGGCGGAGGCCAAGGACCTTTTCCAGGAGGTGGACCTCCTCCTCCTCCCCACCACCCCCCATCCCGCCTTTCCCCTGGGGGGGCGGCCCGACCCCTTGGCCATGTACCGGGAGGACCTCTACACCGTGGGGGCGAGCCTGGCGGGCCTGCCCGCCCTTTCCTTCCCCGCGGGGTTTGAGGGGGGGCTTCCCGTGGGGCTTCAGCTCCTTGCCCCTTGGGGGGAGGATGAGCGCCTCCTTCGGGCGGCCTTGGCCTTTGAGGAGGCCACGGACCGGGCTTTCCTGAAGACCCCGATGGGGGAGGCCCTCTAGCCCCATGGAGGAAGCCTTCCTGCGCTACCGCTTGGCCACCCGCCTGGCCCGCACCCTGCGGGCTTGGGGCGAGCCCCTGCCCTTACCCCACCTGGGGGAGGCCTTGGGCCTCAAGGGGCCGGTGGAGCGGGTGGTGCGCCCCCTCTTGGACGGGCGCTTCGTGGTGGGGGAGGAGGTGGGCCTATGGGAGTGGCACTACCCCTTTCCCCACCCGGGGGAGGCGGTGGTGGTCCTGGACCTGGAAACCACGGGCCTGGCCCCCGGCTTGAACGAGATCATTGAGGTGGCCCTGGTGCGCCTGGAAGGGGAAAAGCGCATCCCCTTCCAAAGCTTGGTGCGGCCCACCCGGCCGCCAAGCCCGTTTATAGAGCGCCTCACGGGCATCCGGGGGGAGATGCTGGAGGACGCCCCTCCCCTGGAGGCGGTCTTGGAACGGGCCTATCCCCTTCTTTCCGGGGCCACCTTGGTCATTCAGAACGCCCCTTTTGACCTCTCCTTCCTGCGCCCGGCCCTGGAGGGCATGGGCTACCGGTTGGAAAACCCCGTGGTGGACTCCGTGCGCCTGGCCCGAAGGGCCTTCCGGGGTCTAAAGCGCTACGGCCTAGACGCCCTTTCGGAGGTGTTGGAGCTTCCCAGGCGGGAAGCGCACCGGGCCTTGGCCGACGTGGAACGCACCCTTGCCGTGGTCCATGAGGTGTATTATATGCTCACTTCAGGGAGCCCCCGTCCGCTCGTGGACCTTGGGAGGTGATATGACCGCACGGTATGTCCTCACCAGCACATGTATTCAAACCGGGACCATGACCCTCACCGTTTCCCTCCGCCAGCGGCTTCTGGGCCGGGAGCGGGTGCGCTTTGTGGACGAGGACGGGGAAGTGTACGAGGTGGAGGTGGACTGGAAGTCGGGGGTGGTCAGGGGCCTTGGCCCCTATTACGCCAAAAGGCGCCTGGCGGTGAACGAGGCCATCCTCCTCCACTTCCGGGGGGAGGAGGTGGAGCTCAAGGCGGCGCCTCGAGGGCAGGCGCGGCCCCCCGAACCCCGCCCCGAGCGCCGGGAAAACCAGGAGGAGGCCAAGCCGGAAAAGCGCCGGGTGCGCGTCACCCCTTACCCCAAGGAGGTGCTTTTCCCCCACGAGCCCAAGGCGCTGGAGGCCCCGGGCGTCACCGAGGACCTGCGGCGCCTCGGCTTCGTGCTGGAGGGGGGGCTTCCTTGGGTCTACAAGGCGCCCTTGGGCCGGAGGCAGGTGGTCCTTGCCCTTTTGCGCTTGGGGGAGGGGGAGCCCGGTCTTCTTAAGCCCTACCGCCAGGAGGGGAGTTATGCCGTTTACCTGGCCCCGGAATCCCAAAGGGAGGCGGTGCCCCCAGGCTTCGGCTACCTTTCCCCGGAGGCGGTGAGCCGTTTGGTGCGCTTGAAGGGACGTTTTCCCCTCTCCGCTTTGGATTTGGAGGATCTCTTGAAGGCGGGCCGGGTGGACCTCGAGGCGGTGGAGGCCCTGGAGGACCGACTGGTGGCGGAGCTGGCGGAGCGGGGGGCCTTTGCCGCCTTGCTCCTTCTCCTGGCCAAGAAGCCCTTGGGGGAGGTGTTTTTGCTTTCCGAGTTGGAGGCCGAGGCCCTGGAGGAGGGGCTCATCCCCGAGGTGGTGCGCAAGGGTGTGGAGCTTCTGGCCCAACCCCCCTTCCTGGTGCTCAAGCGCCTTTCCCCAGGGGAGTTCCTCCTGCGGCAGGAGGTTGAGGAGGCCCTAAGCGACCTAGAAGCCTTCGCCCAGGGGCTCAAGGGGAGGCTTAACCGCGTCCGTGAGGGCGCTTGACCAAGGCGGCTTCCCCTAGGGCCAGGTCAAAGCTCTGCCTGGCCCGCTCCTTCAAGGCCGCCACCTTTTCCCAGTCCGGGCCGCGGCCGTAGAGGGCCGCCTTGAAAAGCGTGGTGGGGTCCCCGGGGAGGTCTTGGTAGTAGGCCCCCGTTTCCTTGGCGAAGGCGGCCACCTTGGGGTCGTAGGCCACCCCGGCGAAGGGGGTTCCCGCCGCCGCCGCCAGGATGAGGCCGTGCAGGCGCATGGAGATCACGTACCCCGCCTGGGCCGCCAGGTAAAGGAGGCGGCGGGGGTCCGCGGTCTTTTCAATCCGGTGCAGGTAGAAGACGTTCGCCACCTCGTCGTCGTAGCCGGGCTGGAGGAGGAGGACGATCACCTGCTTGCCCTCGTGCACCAGGTTGTTGGCGGTGATGTAGAGGTTCTTTAGCGCCTCGGGCTCCACCCCGGCGCGGGGGATAACCAAGACCAAATCCTCTTCCCGCTTCACCGGGGGTGGGGTGAGGAGGAGGGCGGGGTCGGCCCCGAGAAGAGGGTCCAGGCCGAGCCCCTTGGCGTAGGCGTAGGAGTCCTGGTCGCGGACGATGAGGGGGACGCCCCTCAGGGCCAGGCGCACCCGTTCTTCCCCCCAACGGGAAAGGGGCCCTAGGGACTGGTTGAAGACCACCACCTTCTTGCGAAACGCCCGGGCCAGGCGCAGCACCGAGAGGTAGTAGAGGAGGCTGAGGGCGCTGGTGGCGTCCTGCAAGAGCCCCCCGCCCCCCAAAAGCCAAAGGTCCGCCTGGAGGAGGGCCAGGGGGTTTAGGCGGTGGTAGGCGCGGATGCCGTGCTCCTCCCGGGTGCGCCTCGGGTCCCCGGAGAGGGCCACCACCGAGTGCCCCCGCGCCCGGAGCTCCCGGATGGTAGCCTCGAGGATGGCCTCGTCCCCCGTGTTCCGAAAGCCATAGTAGCCCGCTACCCCAACCACCATGCCCTTAGCCTCCTTACCAGGATAACCCCAAGGAGCCCCAAAAAGAGGCCCAAGATGGCCCCGTTCACCACCCGGAAGAAGGAGATGGGAAGGGGCGTGTGGAAATGGCTGAAGGTGTTGAGGATGGAGGCCACGCCCAAGGCGGCCAGGAAGAGGAGGCCGTTTTGCACCCAGCGGGGCCAGGGGAGGAAGAGGGCCAAGGGGAAAAGGGCGTGGCCGAAGACCTCCTTGAACCGGGGCCGGACCATGATGTCCTGAAGGAGGCTACGGAGTTTTAGCTCCAGCTCCGGGACCACAGGAGCATCGTTCCCCCGGCGGAGGAGGGCGAGGGCGAGGAGGAGAAGGGCCAACCCCGCTAGGGCTACCTCCCCTAGGCGCAAGGGGTGCTGGAAAAGCCGGGTGAGGGCTTGCTTGAAGTCTTTTTCTAGGAAGCTATAGGCCACGAGGAGGGGGGGCACCAGGAGGGTGAGGGAAACCCCCTTGAAGGGGGTGAGGCCCAGCACCGTGGCCGGGGTGGAGCCCAAGGCGGAGAGGAAGACCGCTCCCGCCAGGGCGTAGCCCAGGGTGCGGAGCCACATCCAAAGCCCGTTCCTCGGGCCTAAAAACCCCAGGACCGGGAAGACCAAGGCGGCCAGGAGGGCCCCGGCCTGGCTCCCGGCGTAGCCCAAGGCCAAAAGGAGGAGGGCAAAGGCTACCAGGGGTCCGTACACGGGCAGGCCCAAGGCCAAAAGCCCAAGCCCCGCCAAGACCCCCACCCAAGCGGCGTGGCGCAAGGGGCTTAGGGCGAAGTCCCGGGGGCGGGGTGTTCCCAAGGCGATGCCGCTTGCCTTGAGCCCCTCTTGGATGCGGCCCAAGAAGACCTGGGTGTCCTCGGGGTAGGGGTAAGGCCTCAGGTAAAGGAGCTGGTGCCCCCGCTCCCGGGCGGCCAGGACGTACTTGTCCGCCGCCTCTTTGGGGCTTAAGGTGAGCTGCCACTCGTAGCGGAGGCTAAAGAGCCTAAGGATCCCCTTTTCCCGGAAGGCCTGGAGGCCTGGCTGCGGCGTGCCTTCAATGAGGGCCACCGGGGCGTGCACCAAGGCCTTGGCCTCCTCCAGGCGGTAGGGGTGGCCGAGGGCCTCGAGGCCCGCAAAGACCACGGCGTCCGCCTCTTTGGGCACCACGGGAAGGGCGGGGTCAAGCCGGCGCAGGCGGTGGTTGATGGGCCGCGCCACCACGTAAAACCCCGCCTCCTTGGCCTCTTGCATCTCCTCCAGGGGGTAGAAGGCGGGAAAGGCCTGCACGTCCAGGGGAAAGCCGAGCCAGTCCCCCAGGCGGTGGGTGGGAAGCGCGTAGGCCTTTTCCAAAAGGGCCAGGAGCCAGGCTTCCCCCTTCACGTAGTACCAGCCTTTTCGGGCGGGAAGCCCCGCTTCCCGGAGCTCGCTCCCCGGGCGGTAGCGCAAAACCCCTAGGTCCACCCAGTCCTTGAGGAAGTGCTCGGGAAAGGCTACCCCCATGACCCCTTGGGCCCGATAGTCTTGGAGCACTTCTAAAAGGCTTTTTCCCCGCACCCGGGCTTCTTCCCGCACCGACTCGGCGTCCACCACCAGGACCACGGGGCCCGGCCGTTCCGCCTTAAGCCGAGGCGAGAGGGCGAGGAGGGAAGGGACGAGGGCGAGGAGAAGGGCGAGGTTGAGGAAGGCCCTCACGCCGCCTCCATCTGCGCCAGGCGGGAAAGGGCCTTGGCCTTGAGCATCTCCAGGGCCACCGGGTTCTGGCCGCCCCCGGTCAGGATCACGTCCGCATGGCGCTTGCTGGGCTCCACGAAGGCTAGGTGCATGGGCTTCACCTTGCTCAGGTACTGCTCCACCACGCTTTCCAAGCTCCGCCCCCTTTCCCGCACGTCCCGCTCCAGGCGGCGGATGAAGCGCTCATCGGCGTCGGCATCCACGAAGACCTTAAGGTCCATGAGGGCCCGCAGCTCGGGAAAGTGCAGGACCAGAATGCCTTCCAAGATCACCACCGGGGCGGGGGAAACCCACTCCGTCTTGGCCCCACGAGTGTAGGCCTTGAAGTCGTAGGTGGGCATCTCCACCCCGCTTCCCGCCAGGAGGGCCTGGGCGTGGGCCAGGTAAAGGGGGAGGTCAAAGGCCTCGGGGTGGTCGTAGTTGACGGCCAGGCGCTCGGGGAAGGAGAAGTGGGAGAGGTCCTTGTAGTAGTGGTCCATGGGTAAGAGGGCCACCCGCTCACCCAGCGCTTCCACCAGGGCCCGGGCCAGGGTGGTCTTGCCGCTTGCGGTGCCTCCGGCGATCCCTATAACAAAGGGCTTGGGCGAACCTACCACCCCTCCATCATAAAGGCGGGGAGGCATCCCTCCCCGCCCCAAACCTTGCCCCTAGCGGGTCACCGCCGCCTTCTCCTGGGCGTGGCCGATGGTCTGGTCGGTTTCCACGTCAAAGGCGTGGAGGCGGGAGGTGTCCGCCAGAAGCTCCACCTTGTCCCCGGGCTTCACCGGGGCGTGGCCGTCCACCTTGGCCACCAGCACGGTGCCGTCCACGCTCACGTGGATTTCCGTTTCCGCCCCCAAGGGCTCGGCCACCTCCACCTCGCCCCGGATGACGTTTTCCTCCTCCGGGATCACCGTGTAGCCCTTAAGCCCCAGGTGTTCGGGGCGGATGCCCATCCAGACCTCCTTCCCGGTGTAGGGGCGAAGGGCCTGGGCCAGGACGGGGTTCACCCGGATGCGGAAGCCTGGGGCGAAGAGGTAGACCTTGTCCCCCTGGGCCTCCACCCGGGCGCGGATGAAGTTCATGGAGGGACTACCGATGAACCCGGCCACGAAGCGGTTGGCGGGGAAATCGTAGAGGTTAAGGGGGGTATCCACCTGTTGGATCTCCCCGTCCTTCATCACCACGATGCGGTGGCCCAGGGTCATGGCCTCCACCTGGTCGTGGGTCACGTAAATGGTGGTGACCCCAAGCCGCCTTTGCAGTTTGGCGATCTCGGCCCGCATCTCCACCCTTAGCTTGGCGTCCAGGTTGGAAAGGGGCTCGTCCATGAGGAAGACCTTGGGCTCCCGCACGATGGCCCTGCCCATGGCCACCCGCTGGCGCTGCCCGCCGGAGAGCTCCCGGGGTTTGCGGTTGAGGAGGTGTTCAATCTTCAGGATGCGGGCCGCCTCCTTCACCCTGCGGTCAATCTCGTCCTTGGGGTAGCGGCGCAGGCGCAGCCCGAAGGCCATGTTCTCGTAGACGTTCATGTGGGGGTAAAGGGCGTAGTTCTGGAAGACCATGGCGATGTCCCGGTCCTTGGGGGGGACGTCGTTGACCAGGCGGTCCCCGATGAAGATCTTCCCCTCAGAGACCTCCTCGAGGCCGGCAATCATGCGCAGCGTGGTGGTCTTGCCGCAGCCCGAGGGCCCCACGAAGACCACGAACTCCCCGTCCTCGGTTTCCAGGTTGAAGTCCTTGACGGCCACCACCTTGCCGAAGCGCTTCCACACGTGCTCCAGCCTGACCTTAGCCATGCAAACCTCCTTGGCCCCGCGCTTTGAGCCACCTTTGGGCCCATCGGGGGTCGGGCCCATTTTAACAGGATTTTCACAGGTGCTCGCGTTAGTATAAAGGGGCCAGGCAATAACCCCTGGTCTTTTAGGAGGGGATTATGTTGCAGGGGTTCAAGAACTTTCTCATGCGGGGCAACGTGGTGGATCTGGCGGTGGCGGTGGTTGTTGGCGGCGCCTTTAACCAGGTGGTGAACTCCCTGGTGGCGGACGTCCTCACCCCCTTGATTGGGGCCCTGGGGGGCGCGCCCGACTTCTCGGCGGTGAAGCTTGGACCTGTTGCCTTGGGCAAGTTTATCAACGCCCTCTTGAACTTCGTGGTGGTGGCGGCGGCCATTTACTTCCTGGTGGTGGTGCCTATGCAGGAGGTGCAAAGGCGCATGAAGAAAGAAGAGGCGCCGGCGGCCCCGCCCGAGCCCCCGGAGGAGGTCAGGCTCCTTCGGGAGATTCTGGAGGAGTTGCGGAAGAAGGCTTAAGCCGGTTCCACAGGAAGAGGGCGAGGTAGGTCAGGCCAAGCCCGGGGGCCGGGGCTAGGGTCACCGAGAGGGCGAAGGCGTGGAAGAGGAGGCTTTCTAGGGCGTGGCGGGGGCTCCTTAGAAAGACCGCTTTCAAGGCCGGGCCTTGTCGGAGGGCGAGAAGCCCCAAATAGGGAAGGTAGGGCCAAGGCCCCGTGGCGAGGCCCAAGGCGGAGAGGCCCAAAGAGGCGAAGGCCAAGGCCCGTAGGGGCGGTAGCGGATCGGGCCGCAAAGCGCGCAGTTCTTGCCATAAGGGTTCCTCCTCCCCCGGCCAGGGGGCCTTGAGGAGAAGGAGGCGCCGCCCCTCGTGCCCCCCCAGGTAGGCCTTTGGGTCGGGAGCCACCCCCAGGGGCAGGAGGTGGGCGGGGTTTTCCTGGAGGGCTTGGAAGAGGTGGGGGTCTAGGGGAAGGCCGTCCACCAAAAACCAGGTGTGGAGCTTTCCCGAAAGCAAAAAGCCCAAGGCCCTTTCCACCTTGTGCCCCCGGTGGGCTAAAATTCCGGGCCAGGCCTCCGGGGGTTCCTTGAGGAGGGCCTTGCCCCACGGGGGGCTTTCCCGTAAGGGGTGGGCCTTTAGGCGGAAGCGGGCCTCGAGGGCTTCCCCTTCCTCGAGGGCGAAGCGGGCTAGGAGGTTCCCCCGGGCTTCGTACAGCTCCTGGGGTTTGCGGGAAAGGAAGAGGTCTTCCACCGCCTGCCCAGGCAGGTCTTGGGGTAGGGGTAACAGGTATTCGCCCGAGGCGGGGGCGCGGAAGCGGAGGGCCAGGTCCACGGGTCTACGATACACTTTTCCCATGGAGTGGCTCCTGACCCCAGGTCCTGTACGGCTTCACCCCAAGGCCCTGGAGGCCCTTTCCCGGCCCCAGCTTCACCACCGCACCGAGCCCGCCCGGGCCCTTTTTCTGAAGGCGCGCACCCTTTTGCAAAATGCCTTCGGCACGGCAGGGGAGGTCCTCATCCTCACGGGGAGCGGCACCCTGGCCATGGAGGCCCTGGTGCAAAACCTCTTCGCCCCCGGGGAGCGGGTTTTGGTACCCGTCTACGGCAAGTTCTCCGAGCGCTTTTACGAGATCGCCCAGGCGGCGGGGCTTCAGGCGGAGCGCCTGGACCTTCCCTATGGGCGGGTGCCCCGGCCTGAGGACGTGGCCCGGAGGGGCTTTGAGGGGCTCCTTTTGGTCCACTCGGAGACCTCCACCGGCGCCCTGGTGGACCTTCCCGCCCTGGCCCGGGCCTTCAAGGCGGAAAACCCCGAGGGCCTGGTGGGGGCGGACATGGTGACGAGCCTCCTCGTGCGGGAGGTGGCCCTGGAGGCCCACGGGGTGGACGCCGCCGCCTCGGGGAGCCAAAAGGGCCTCATGTGCCCCCCGGGCCTCGGTTTTGTTGCCCTTTCCCCAAGGGCCTTGGAGCGCCTAAAGCCCCGGGGCTACTATCTGGACTTGGCGCGGGAACTGAGGGCGCAACGGGAAGGGGAGAGCGCCTGGACCCCCGCCATCAACCTGGTGGGGGCGGTGGGGGCGGTGTTGGAGGCCACTTTGCCAAACCTGGAGGCCCACCTCGCCCTCAAAGCCTGGCAGAACGAGCTCCTTTACCGGGTGGGGGAGGAGCTTGGGCTAGAGGCGGTCCCCGAGGTGCGAAGCCCCGCCGTGGCCGCCTTCTACCTGCCCGAGGGGGTGCCCTACGGGGCGGTGAAGGAAGCCTTCGCCAAGCGGGGAGCGGTGATCGCCGGGGGGCAGGGGCCCTTGAAGGGCAAGATCTTCCGCCTTTCCCTCATGGGCGCCTACGACCGCTACGAGGCCCTGGGGGTGGCGGCCTTGTTCAGGGAGGCCCTTAACGATATTCTTCCAGCTTCCTGAGCATCTCCTCCCGGGTGTAGACCGCCCGTGCCCCCCCGATGAGCTTGGGCCGGGTTTTGGCGGCGAGGAGGACCGCTTCCCCCAGCTTGCGCACGGAAAGGCGCAGGGGCACGGCCACGGGCCTCAGGTGCATGCCGATGAGGACCCCGCCGATGTCCATTCCCCCGTGGGCTTGGGCCTTTAGGGACTCCACCACCACCGGGTCCTGGTAGCGGAGGAAGGCCACCGTGGCCAGGGCGCCCCCGGCCTTGGGGTGGGGGAAGACCGTGACCTCCTCGAGGCCATACGCCCGGGCCGTCTCCCTTTCCACCACCAGGGCCCGGTTCAGGTGCTCGCACCCCTGGACGGCCACGTGCACCCCCCGCTCCAGGAGAGGGGGCAAAAGCCCCTCCAAGATGGCCTCGGCCACGCCCAGGCTCGGCCTTGTGCCCACCTTTTCCCCCAGGACCTCGCTGGTGGAGCCCCCCAGGACGAAGAGGCTTCCCCGGGGCATGGGGAAAAGCTCCAAGAACTCCCGGATGGCGGCCTCCGCCTGCCGCTTTAGGCCCTCCATGCCCTAAGCCTATCTCACGAAGGCCAGGTCCAAGAGGATGAAGAGGAACATTCCCAGGCTCACCCCCACGTTGGCCTGGAAAAAGGCAACCTCCACCTTGGAGAGGTCCTCCGGGGAAACCAGGCGGTGTTCCCAAAGGAGAAGCCCGCCCACGAGGAAAAGCCCAAGGAAGTAAAGGGGCCCCGCCCCGTAGCTCAGGCCGGCCAGGAAGAAGGCGAGCCAGGCCAGGAGGTGGGTAAGGCGGGCGATGGCGAGGGCCTTGGGGATGCCGAAGCGGGCCGGGATGCTCTTTACGCCAAAGGCCCGGTCAAAGGCGTAGTCCTGGGTGGCGTAGAGGATGTCGAAGCCGGCGATCCAGAGCCCCACCCCCGCCCAAAGCCAGTAGGCGGTGGGGGCGAAGCTTCCCGTGACGGCGATCCACCCCCCGGCGGCGGCCGCCCCGATGGTGAGGCCCAGAACGTAGTGGCAGAGCCAGGTGAAGCGCTTGGTGTAGCTATAAAAGGTGAGGAAAAAGACCGCCACCGGGAGGAGCCTGGCGGTGAGGGGGTTTAGCGAAAGCCCGGCGTGGACCAGAAGCGAAAGGCCCAAAAGGGCCAAAAAGAGGGTTTCCCAAGGCTTCACCAGGCCCCTGGGCAGGTGGCGGTTTTGCGTGCGGGGGTTCAGGGCGTCTATGCGCCAGTCAATGAGCCGGTTTAGGGCCATGGCCATGGTCCTCGCGCCCACCATGGCCAGGGTGACGAGGGAAAAAGTGCCCCATCCGGGCCAGCCGCCCGCCGCCAGGAACATCCCGGCGTAGGCGAAGGGAAGGGCGAAAAGGGTGTGCTCAAAGCGCACCAGTTCCAGGTAGAGCTTGAGGCGGCTCACCCTTTGCGGACCTCCAGGATGCGGTTTTTCTCGTCCACCAGGACCACGGTGGGCTTGAGCGCCTTGGCCTTCTCCTCGTCAAAGACGCCATAGGCCACCAGAATCACCAAATCCCCCGGCTTGATCAGGTGGGCTGCCGCCCCATTAATCTGCACCACCCCCGAGCCCCGGGGGCCGGGAAGGGCGTAGGTGGTGAGCCGGGCCCCGTTGGTGATGTCGTAAATGTCCACCTGCTCGTAGGGCAGGATGCCGGCGGCGTCCAGGAGGTCTTGGTCCACGGTCACCGAGCCCACGTAGTGAAGGTCGGCTTGGGTCACGGTGGCCCGGTGGATCTTGGCGTGGAACATCACCCTCTTCACGGGGTCTAAGTTTAGGGGAGAACCCGGTGCCGGACAATGCCCGGAGGAGGCCTCAAGGGGCCACCTTCCTTCTCTCGCCGCTTGGGGGGAAGACTGTATCAATCCCCTTACGGGGAAGCATCTCGTGCAACTTCGTGGACAACCGTTTCCTTCCTCAGCCTTCCCAGAAGTATCAATCCCCTTACGGGGAAGCATCTCGTGCAACAGTATGTACCCGAGGCTTTGCTTGGTTGGGGATTTGCTGTTATCAATCCCCTTACGGGGAAGCATCTCGTGCAACCCCAGGACCTGGGCTACCTTGATGGCCTCTACGAGGCCAGTTATCAATCCCCTTACGGGGAAGCATCTCGTGCAACCGTACCCCTCTCATAATCCCGTCCTGGACATCGCTCTTAGAGGGGGGGTTTGTGAGAAAGATGAAGTTTGGAATATGCATAAGCCGTATAAAGGCCGTTTTTGGGGGTTTAGCCCGATGAAAACTTACTTGCGGAAGGGGCGATGAGAAGGTGAAAGCGCATATTCGCCTTCCTCAAGGGCAAAACTGGCTTTCAAGATCCCCTGTCCGACCCTCGGACAAGGCCATTATAGCAGATGAGCGCAACGATGTACTCAGTATATACTTGCGACAGAAAAACCTTGCGGAGCTCGCTTCACTATGAGAAAGTGTCAAACGTGCCTTTGCACCGAAATCTAGACGAGCTGCGAAAGTAACTATCAGAGTCGGAAATGGCTAACAGAACTGGAAGCAAAGGGCATACGCGTCCCGAAGCAGAGCTTTGATCCACGTTCCGCTCACCGGGGTGGATAGGGCAGGGGGGCTTGTGGGGCCTGGATGGGGTGCCTACGCTTCCTCCCCTTGGGCGCCCGCCGGGAGCGTACCTTCCACAAAGAGGGTCTTGGCCTGGGTGTAGAGGACTTGGCCGGGGGCCGCCTTCCTGGGCCGCCACACGTGCTTCTTGCGGGTGTAATCCACGGGCACCTGCCGCTCCCCCCGGGCCTTGGAGTGGTAGGCGGCGAGCTGGGCGGCGAAGAGGAGGTCTTCCAGGGGCGGGTTTTTGCCCTCGGCCTTCAGGATCACGTGGCTTCCCGGCACGCCCTGGGCGTGGAACCAGAGGTCCTCCGAGTGGGCGAGGCGGGTGAGGAGATCGTTTTCCTTGGCGTTCCGCCCCACCAGGACGGGGAAGCCCGACGGCGAGGTGTAGCGGAGGCCAAGCCGGGGCCCTTTGCCCTCCTTGGGCCTTTGGGAGAGGGCGAGGAGGGTTTGGAGGTCCGCCGCCTTCACCCGGGCCATCTCCGCCTCGAGGGTCTTTAGCTTGGCCTCCGTCTTGGGGATGAGGTTCAGGGCGCGCTCCGCCAGCTCCTCAAGCCGTCTGGCCCGCTCGTACAGCCTCTTGGCGTTTTCCTGAGGGGAAAGGGCGGGGTCTAAGGGGACCTCCACGGGCTTGCCGTCAAAGCCCTCCAGCATCACCCCGCTTGCCCCCTTGGGCACCTCCTTGAGCCGGGCCAGGAGGAGGTCGGCCTTTTGCCTGAGGGCCTCTGTCTCCTCCAGCCGCTCCAGGGCCTTGTGGTAGTCGGCGAGCCGGGCCCGAAGCGTCCTGGCCTCCCGCGCCAGGGCCTCGAGGAGGGGCTTCCTCAGGGCCTCCTTCTCCTCCTCCTGCCACTTGAGGCGGAGCTCCTCGGAAAGCTCCGTGCGCAAGGTGGGGTCTTCCGCCAGGCTCTTTAGGGCCCGGTGCAGGGCCTTGAGCTCCTCCTCCCCCAAGGGGCTTTCCGGCGTGAGCCCGGCCCGGCGGGCCAGCTCCCGCATGAGCTCCAGCCCCACCCCGTCCACGTGGCGCACCACCTCCTTGAGGGGCTTTCCCAAAAGCACCCTTAGGTCTTCCTCCGTTAATGTCCTCGGGTCCAGCTTGGCGTAGGGGGGCGGGGGGGTGTACGGGAGGCCGGGGCGGAGCTCCCGGTAGCGGTTCACCTCCTTGGTGATGACCCGGTCCACCCCTAGGATGGTTCCCCCCTCGTCCAGGAGAAGGAGGTTGGCGTTCCGCCCCGTGGCCTCGAGGACCAGGATGGAAGGGGGCGTGTCCACGAAGCCCTTTTCCCCGGCGAAGTGGAGGAAGACCACCCGGTCCAGTTTGAGCTGCTCCGCCCGCGTTAAAGCCCCCTTGACCCGGGCGGCGAGTTGCCGCTGGAAAGGGGTTTTGGGCTCCCCCAGGATGGTCCCCTCCTCCAGGACCAGGCTTGGGTTGGGCGGTCGGTAGTGGAGGACCAGGTTGAAGATCCGCCCCGTCCTTCCCTTGAGGAGCACGGCCAAGGTGCCCTCGTTGGGGAAGGCGAGGCCGAGGTGGAGGGCGGGAAGCTCCCCCTGAAGCTCCCGCAAAAGGGCGTGGATCAGGAGGCCTTCCATTTGCGAAAGACCACCAAAAACGCCGTGTGCCCCACCTGCTGGAAGCGGGGGTGGGCCACGGGAAGCCGCACCTCCCACTCCCGCCAGCCCACCTCCAAGACCCTCTCCAGCCGAAGGGGTAGCCCCTCCGCCGCCCGCACCGTCTCCAGGACCTGGGTGATGTTGGGGAGGTAGGCCACCAGGAAGCGGTCCGGCATCAGGGCCTCCGCCGCCTTGCCCAGCACCTTCCAGGGCTCCATGAGGTCCAGCGCCACGCCGTGGAAGCCCCCCTGGGGAAGCTCCGCCTCCTCCAGGCCCTGGGCGTGGAAGCGCACGTTTTCCACCTGCCAGAAGGCCTTCACGTTCTCCTCCGCTTGCTTCAGGTGGTGGGGCCGCTTCTCGTAGCTTTCCACCAGGCCCTCCTTCCCCACCGCCCGGGCCAGGAAGAGGGTGAGCCCCCCCGAGCCCGTGCCCGCCTCGAGGACCCGCATCCCCGGGGCCAGGTCCAGGAGGGTTACCATGGCGCTGGCGTCCTTGGGGTAGGTGGGGGTGGCGCTCCGCTTCATGTGGAGGACGTACTCCTCCAGGGTGGGGCGGTGGACGGAAAGGGGCTCGCCCAGGTGGGTCCGCACCGTGCCTCCGGGGCCCGCCTGGAGGATGGCCTCGTGGGGGACGCTTCCTTTGTGGTGGTGGAAGACCCCGCCCGCCTTGAGGCGCACCAGGAAGGCGCGGCCTTTGCTGTCTTTGAGGAGAAAGAGCTCGCCTTCCACCCCGCCCACTTTAGCGGGCGAGTTCCAGGTAGTCCAGTACCCGCGGTAGGTCAAAGGGGTTGGGGACCCAGTAGGGGCCGGCGAAGGCGGTGGGGGTGCCCCGAAGGCCCAGGCGGAGGGCGAGGGTTCTTTCCCCCTCCACGAGCCCTTTCACCGCCGGGTCTTCCAGGCACCGGGCGAAGGCTTCCTCCTTTAGGCCCAGTTCCCGGGCCAGGGCCCGGTAGTTCCCAAGCCGCCCCGTCATGAGGCGGTCGTGGTAGGGCCAAAAGGCCCCTTGCTTTGCGGCGCACTCGCTGGCGATGGCCGCGGGCAGGGCCTCGGGGTGGATTTCCTTCAAGGGGAAGTGGCGGTAGCTCACCCGCAGGGCGCCCCTTAGGGCCTGGGCCTTGAGCTCAGGAAGGACTTCCCTGGCCAGGCGCTGGCAGAAGGGGCATTGAAAGTCGGAGAACACCCGCAGGATGGGCCCGGCAGTCCCCAGGAGATGGCGTTCAGGGCCTAAGGCGGCCTCCTCCACCGCCCTCGGGGCCACCCGGGCGCGGAAGGGCTCGGCGAAGGAGAGCTCCAGCCAAAAGGCGTCTTCCAGGGTCAGGGTGAGGGCGCGCCCCCTAAGGAGCGGGGCGTTTTGCCGGTACCAGTTCTGGAAGGGGAGGGAGAAGGGGAGGCCCGTGGCCTTTTCCAGAAGCCGACCCACGAAGGCGGGGTCCTCCGGGCCCTCGTAGCTTGCGGCCAGGAGGCGGCCGTTTTTCGTCTCCACCGCCACCTTGCCCCCAGGGGGCGGGGCGCCTAAGGTTTGGGAGAAGCCCTCCGCGGGCCGGGCGATCTGGGCCATGGCCAGGCCCAAGGCCAAGGCCAGGGAAACGAGCCCCCTCATACCTTGAAGAAACCTTCCACCGGCAGGACGAAGACCACGGCGCCCCCCACCTGCACCTCCACGGGTTGGGCCAGGAAGGGGTCAGGGGCCTCGGAGAGGGGAAGGCCCCGGGTCACCAGGCGGGTGCGGGTGCGGCACTTCTCCCGCACCAGGTCAAGAACCTCCGCCACCCGCTCGTCTTCCACCCCGATGAGCAGCGTGGTGTTCCCTTCCCGCAGGAAGCCTCCCGTGGAGGCCAGCTTGGTGGACTGGAGGCCCCGCTCCAAGAGGGCCTTGGTGAGGCCGGGGGCGTCCGTGTCCTGCACGATGGCGATGATGAGCTTCATTGGCGCCTATTGTACACCCGCCTTGAGCCGGGCGTGCCACTCCTGGAGGCTCCTCACCCCTAGTTCCTTTTCCCGCGCCTTCAGGATGGCCTTCAGGCTCCACCAAGCCCCTTCCAGGGTGGTGATGAAGGGGAGGCCCTTCTCCACCGCCCGCCGGAGCTCGGGGTGGGGCACGGGGCTGATGAGGAGGTGGTAGTCCTCCTCGCTCACGCTAAACCCCACCTCCCGGTACGCCCGCTTGAGCGCCTCCAGGCGGTCTCGCTCCTCGGGGCGAAGCCCTTCCCCGATGAAGCGCACCCGGCCTTCCAAAGGAAGCTTTTGCCCAGCCCCGAGCTCCGCCTTGTAGTAGGCCAGGTAGGGGTCCTCGTCTATCCCCATGCTTTCGCCCGTGGAGCGCATCTCCGGGCCCAGGACGGGGATAACCCCGGGGAACTTGAGCCAGGGGATCACCACCTCCTTCACGGCGTAGTAGGGGGGCACGGGCTCCAAGTCCTTCACCCCGAGCTCCTTCAGGGTCTTCCCCACGGCGATGAGGGCGGCGAGCTTGGCCAAGGGCACGCCGATGGCCTTGGATACAAAGGGCACGGTGCGGCTCGCCCGGGGGTTGGCCTCGAGGATATACACCTCCTCCCCCACCACGGCGTACTGCACGTTCAAAAGCCCTTTCACCCCCAGGGCCAGGGCCAGGCGGCGGGTGTAGTCTTTCACCTTGGCGAGGGCCGTGGGGGAGAGGTGCACGGGGGGCAGGACCGTGGCGGAGTCCCCGGAGTGGACCCCGGCCCGCTCCACATGCTCCATCACCCCGGCGATCATCACCGCTTCCCCATCGGAAAGGGCGTCCACGTCCAGCTCCAAGGCCCCATCCAGGTAGCGGTCCAGGAGGATGGAGGGCTTTTCCTCCAAGGGGGCGTAGACTTCTTCCAGATAGCGCAGAAGCTCCCCCTCGTCCCGAAGGACCCGCATGGCCCGCCCCCCCAGGACGTAGCTGGGCCGGGCGAGGAGGGGGAAGCCGAGCTCCCGGGCAAGCCGCAAGGCCTCCTCTGGGCCCTTCGCCACCCTCCCTTCGGGCTGGGGGATGCCAAGGGTCTGGCAGAGTTCGTGGAAGGCTTGGCGGTCTTCCGCCTTGTGGATGGCGGCGTAGGGGGTGCCAAGAAGCTTCACCCCGGCCTCCTCTAGCCCCTTGGCCAACTTCAGGGGCGTCTGCCCCCCCAAGGTGGCGATCACCCCCAGGGGCTTTTCGTGCTCCACCAGGTTGAGGACGTCCTCGAGGGTCAGGGGCTCAAAGTAGAGGCGGTCGGCGGTGTCGTAGTCGGTGGAGACCGTTTCGGGGTTGGAGTTAACCATGATGGTCTCGTACCCCGCCTCCTTCAAGGCCCAGACGGCGTGCACCGTGGCGTAGTCAAACTCCACCCCTTGCCCGATGCGGATGGGCCCCGAGCCCAGGATCACCACCTTGGGCTTCTCCGAGGGCCAGACCTCGTCCTCCTCCTCGTAGGTGGAGTAGTGGTAGGGGGTGTAGGCCTCAAACTCGGCGGCGCAGGTGTCCACCGTCTTGTAGACGGGGACCACCCCCAGGGCCTTGCGCTCGGCCCGCACCTCCTTCTCCCCCCGGCCCAAAAGCTCGCCCAGGCGCCGGTCAGGCAGGCCCAAGGCCTTGTAAAAGCGCCAGTCCTCCCGGTCCTTGGGAGGGTGGTCCTTGAGCCAAGCCTCCGCCTCGGCGATCTCCCGCATCTGGTGGAGGAACCAAGGGTCAATGCGGGTGGCCTGGTAAAGCTCCTCCACGGGCATGCCCCGCCTGAGGAGCTCCAGCACGGCGTAGATGCGGTCGGGGTTGGGGTAAAGCTTTTTCTCCAGGTCCTCCGTGCGCACCCCAGCCAGGGCCCGCACGTCCCGCTCTAGCCCCCTGAGGGCCTTTAGAAGCGCCTCCTTGAAGGTGCGGCCCATGGCCATCACCTCGCCCACGGACTTCATCTGGGTGGTGAGCTCGTCCTTGAGCTCCCCTAAGGTGTTGGGAAGGTCCTTGAACTTCTCAAAGGCGAAGCGGGGAATCTTCACCACCACGTAGTCAATGGTGGGCTCAAAGGAGGCGGGGGTCTTGCGGGTGATGTCGTTGGGAAGCTCGTCCAGGCGGTAGCCCACCGCCAAAAGGGCGGCGATTTTGGCAATGGGGAAGCCCGTGGCCTTGGAAGCGAGGGCGCTGGAGCGGGAGACCCGGGGGTTCATCTCAATCACCACCTGGCGGCCCGTCTTGGGGTCCACGGCGAACTGGATGTTGGACCCCCCCGTGTCCACCCCGATTTCCCGGATCACCGCCTTGGCGGCGTCCCGCATCCTTTGGTACTCGGCGTCGGAGAGGGTCTGGGCCGGGGCCACGGTGATGGAGTCCCCGGTGTGAACCCCCATGGGGTCCACGTTTTCAATGCTGGTGATGATGACCACGGTATCGGCGTGGTCCCGCATCACCTCTAGCTCAAACTCCTTCCATCCCAGGACCGATTCCTCCACCAAGGCGGTGTGTACCGGGGAGAGGGCGAGGCCCCGTCCCAGGACCTCCACGAGCTCTTGTTCGCTTCGGGCGATGCCGCCCCCTGTGCCCCCCAGGGTGAAGGAGGGGCGGACCACCACGGGGTAGCCAACCTCCCGGGCGAAGTGGAGCCCTTCCTCCACGCTTCCCACCATGAGGCCACGGGGCACCTCGAGGCCGATCCTCCGCATGGCCTTTTGGAACTCTTCCCGGTCCTCCCCCTTCTTGATGGCCTCCGCCTTGGCCCCGATGAGCTCCACCCCGTAGCGCTCCAGGATTCCTTCCTCGTAAAGGGCCATAGAGAGGTTGAGGGCGGTCTGGCCCCCCAGGGTGGGGAGGAGGGCGTCGGGGCGCTCCCTGGCCAGGATCCTTTCCAAGGACTCCAGGGTTAGAGGTTCCACGTAGGTGTGCTCGGCCAGCTCGGGGTCGGTCATGATGGTGGCGGGGTTGGAGTTCACCAAGATGGCCTCGTACCCCGCTCCCCTTAGCGCCTTCACCGCTTGGGTGCCGGAGTAATCAAACTCGGCGGCCTGTCCGATGGTGATGGGTCCCGAACCGATGATGAGGATCTTCTTAAGGTCTCTTCTCGGCGGCATCGCGTACCCGGTGAAAGAGCTTACCACATACCCGGGGCACATCCAAGGGCCATCTGCGAAGATTATGCGGTAAAGCCGGGTATATATGCATAGAGTTGCCATGGGCCCCGGGCCCCGGCCCCGGCTATACTCAGGCCATGCGCAAGGTGCGCCCCGAGGAGCTTCCCGCCCTCTTGGCCCAAGGGGTGAAGGTGGTGGACGTCCGCCCCGCCGACCGGAGGAACACCCCCTTGCCCTTCCCGGCGGAGTGGGTCCCTTTGGAAAAGATTCAAAAGGGCGAGCACGGCCTGCCTAAGGTTCCCCTCCTCTTGGTGTGCGAGAAGGGGCTTTTGAGCCAGGTGGCGGCCCTTTACCTGGAGGCGGAAGGCTACGAGGCCATGAGCCTGGAGGGCGGGCTTCAGGCCTTGACGGAGGCGAGATAGCTCCTTAGAATGGCGGATGCTGAGCGTGGTGAGCGTAGCTCAGCTGGTTAGAGCACCGGACTGTGGATCCGGGGGTCGTGGGTTCAAGTCCCATCGCTCACCCCAAAACCACCACCCCGCAAGGGGTGGTATTTTGAAGGGGGGCCTCGCCCCCATGCGAGGATGGCGGAACCGGTAGACGCGCCGGACTTAGGATCCGGTGGGGCAACCCGTGCGGGTTCAAGTCCCGCTCCTCGCACCAACCGGGCGGGGCCCCTTCCCTAACTGCGAGGTGTGGCGTGGCGGAGATCCTGGAGCGTTCCGGCTATCTGGTGAAGGTCCGGGTGGAAGTCCCGGCGAAGAGGGTGGAGGAGAGCTACCAGGCCCTCCTAAAGGACCTGGCCAAGCGGGTGCGGATCCCTGGCTTCCGCCCGGGAAAGGCCCCTTTGAAGGTGGTGGAGGCCCGCTTGGGGCGGGATGAGCTTCTGGCCGACCTCAAGGAGCGCTTGGTGGAGGAAACCTACCCCGAAGCGGTGCGGGAGCTGGGCCTTACCCCCGTGGCTGCCCGGGTGGTGGAGGAGGAGCTCAAGGAGGGGGAGGGCTTCCGCTACGTGGCCGAGGTGGAGAACTACCCAGAGGTGAAGCTCCCCGACTGGCGGAGCTTCACCTTGGAGGTGCCCTCTCCCGAGGTGACCGAGGAGATGGTGGAAAGGGCCCTGGAGGAGCTCCGCCAGCGCTACGCCGAGCTGGTTCCCGTGGAGCGGGAGGCCCAGGAAGGCGACCACGTCTTCGTGCGCACGGAGGAGGGGGCGGAGTTTCCCATTGACCTTTCCAAGGCCCTGCCCCACGTGCGGGAGGCCCTTTTGGGCAAGCGGGCGGGGGACGTGGTTCTGGTGCCGGTGCTGAACGAGCGGGGCGAGAAGGTGCGGGAGGTGAAGACCGAGGTCTTGGAGGTCAAGACTCTGGAGCTTCCCGAGCTGGACGAGGAGTTTGCCAAGACCCTCGAGGCGGAAAGCCTGGAAGACCTCAAGGCCAAGGTGCGGGAAAGCCTCAAGCGCCAGGCGGAGGCGGCCTACCAGGAGGCCCGGGAGCGGGCCTTTTTGGAAAAGCTGGCCGAGGGGATGGAGGCGGACATCCCCCCCTCCATGCTGGAGGCGGAGGAGCGCCACCTTTTGGAGCACCTGGCGGAGGACCTCTACCGGCAAGGGGTTGGCCTCGAGGCCTACCTCAAGGCCCTGGAGGAGCGGGGCGAGCTGGAGAAGTTTAAGGAGGAGTTGCGCCAGGAAGCCCTCAAACGGGTGCGCCGCTCCTTGGCCAAGGAGCGCCTGGCCGAGGAGCTAAAGCCCGAGCTATCCGAGGAGGAGTGGCAGGCCTACTTGCAGGCGGTGGCCCGCTCCTACGGCCTCTCCCTGCAAGAGCTCCGGCGGCAGTTCGGGGAGCGGGGCCTTGCCCGGTTGCGGGCGGCCCACCTCCAGGACAAGGCGGTGCGCCAGGCCCTGGCGGAGCTCCCCTAAGGGGGCATGGTGGCCCAGGGGGGGATTTCCCCCTGGGCTTCCCCTTAGAATGAAAAACGGTATGGTCATACCCTACGTCATAGAGCAGACCGCCCGCGGCGAGCGGGTCTACGACATTTACTCCCGCCTCCTCAAGGACCGCATCATCTTCCTGGGCACCCCCATTGACGCCCAGGTGGCCAACACCGTGGTGGCCCAGCTCCTCTTCCTGGACGCGCAAAACCCCAACCAGGAGATCAAGCTCTACATCAACTCCCCCGGGGGCGAGGTGGACGCCGGGCTTGCCATTTACGACACCATGCAGTTCGTCCGGGCCCCGGTTTCCACCATCGTCATCGGGCTTGCCGCCAGCATGGCCGCGGTGATCCTGGCCGCTGGGGAGAAGGGGCGCCGCTACGCCCTGCCCCACTCCAAGGTGATGATCCACCAACCCTGGGGCGGAGCCCGGGGCACGGCCAGCGACATCGCCATCCAAGCCCAGGAAATCCTCAAGGCTAAGAGGCTTCTGAACGAGATCCTGGCCAAGCACACCGGCCAGCCCTTGGAAAAGGTGGAAAAGGACACGGACCGGGACTACTACCTCTCGGCGCAAGAAGCCTTGGAATACGGCCTCATTGACCAGGTGGTGACCCGTGAGGAAGCCTAGGCCCCACTGCAGCTTCTGCGGCCTGCGCCCGCCCGACACGGGAAGGCTTTTGGAAAGCCCCTTGGAGGACGTCTTCATCTGCGAAGACTGCGTGGCCCGGGCCCAGGAGATTCTTCGGGGGGAAAGCGCCAAGCCCAAGGGGCCGAGCCGCCTGCCCAAGCCCCAGGAGATCAAGGCCCACCTGGACCAGTACGTGGTGGGCCAGGAGGCGGCCAAGCGGGCCTTGAGCGTGGCCGTCTACAACCACTACAAGCGCCTCCTCCACCCCGAGGCGGAGATCGGCAAGGCCAACATCCTCCTCATCGGCCCCACGGGCACGGGGAAGACCCTCCTTGCGGAAACCCTGGCCCGCTTCCTGGAGGTGCCCTTCGCCATCGCCGACGCCACCACCTTGACCGAGGCGGGGTACGTGGGGGAGGACGTGGAGAACGTCATCCTCCGCCTCCTGCAAAACGCCGACTTTGACGTGGAGCGGGCTGAGATGGGCATCGTTTACATTGACGAGATTGACAAGATCGCCCGCAAGTCGGAAAACCCCTCCCTCACCCGGGACGTTTCCGGGGAAGGGGTGCAGCAGGCCCTTTTGAAGATCATTGAGGGCACCATCGCCAACGTTCCTCCGCAAGGGGGAAGGAAGCACCCCCATCAGGAGTTCATCCCGGTGAACACAAAAAACATCCTCTTCATCCTGGGCGGGGCCTTTGAGGGCCTGGAGAACATCGTGAAGGCCCGGGTGGGCCGCACCGCCATCGGCTTCACCGGGGGTAAGGAGAAGGGGGAGGAGCCCCTGGAGGTCATCCCCGAGGACCTGGTGAAGTTTGGCATGATCCCCGAGTTCGTGGGCCGGGCCCCCCTCATCGTCCAGCTCCACCCCCTCACGGAGGACGACCTGGTGCGCATCCTCACCGAGCCCAAGAACGCCTTGGTGCGGCAGTACCAGGAGCTTTTCCGCATGGAAGGGATTGAGCTCCGCTTTACCCCGGCGGCCCTCAAGGAGGTGGCCCGCCGCGCCCTCAAGCGGGGCACGGGGGCCCGGGGCCTTAGGGCCATCCTGGAGAAGACCATGGTGGACCTGATGTTTGAGGCCCCGGGGAGCGGGGTGAAGGAGCTCGTGGTGGACCTACCCCACCTGGACCACCCCTTGAGGGCCCTGGAGGAGGCCCGGCTCAGGCAGGCTTCTTAGGCCTAGCCGGAAAGCCCTTAGGCCTAGCCGGAAAGCCGGGCCACCAGGGCCTCTTTGAGGGTGAAGAGGCGCTCGGTGAGGGAAACGTGGTAGATGTGGGGGTTCACCAGGCGGCGCACCCCTGGGTCTAGCCGGGCCACGTCCTTTTGGCGCCTTTCCCGCAGGGCCTCGAGGGGTAGGGGGGGGAAGAGGCGCTTGCCCCTGAAGGCTTCTTGCAGGAGGGGTTCTAGGGTGAACTCCCCGGGGTTCAGCGTGCGGCGCTTGGTGGGGTCGGTGGGATGGCGGAGGCAGAGGGGGGCGTCCTCCCGCACCTCCTCTTCAAAGGTGGCCATGAGGTCCGCCGTGGCCAGGCCCCGCCCGTCGTACACCCGGTAGACCTTCTTGTGCCCGGGGTTCAAGATCTTTTCCAAGGAGTCCGAGATCTTCATGGCCGGGGCCCAGGTGCCGTTTTCCCGGATGGCCACCAGCTTGTACACCCCCCCTAAGGCCGGGTAGCCCCAGGAGACCACCATCCGGGTCCCCACCCCGTAGACCAGGCGCTTTAGGAGCTTCTCTGGGTCCACGCCGTAGCGGGGGGCTTCCTCCAGGATCTGGCTTTTGATCTGCCAGATGACCAGCTCGTCCAGGTCCCCCGAGAGGACGATGAGGGTGTCGGGGAAGCCCGCCTTGTCCAGCTCCTTGGCCGCCTGGATGGCCAGGTGGGCTAGGTCGCCGGAGTCAATCCGCACCCCCACGGGGCGGTGTCCCTTCTTCCGCAGGTTCTCAAAGACCTTGATGGCGTGGGGCAGGCCGGAGTGGAGGGTGTCCACGGTGTCCAGGAGGAGGATGGTGTCGTCGGGGAAGACCTCGGCGAAGGCCTGGAAGGCGTCTTCCTCGGAGTAGCCCAAGGCCAAGAAGGCCTGGACCAGGCTGTGGGCGTGGGTGCCGGAGGCGGGGAGGCCCAGGAGGTGGGAGAGGCTCACGGCGCTACTCCGGTTGGCCCCCCCGATGAGGCTCGCCCGTGTGGCGCTTTCCCCCCCTTTGCCGGGGGCGCGGCGCAGGCCGAACTCCAACACCACCGCCTCTTCCCCCGCCGCCTCCCGCACCCGGCTCGCCTTGGTGGCGATGAGGGTTTCGTAGTTGATGCGGTTTAAGAGGGCGGTTTCCAGGAGCTGGGCCTGGAGGAGGGGGCCTTCCACGCTGAGAAGGGGCACCTGGGGGTGGGCCACCCGGCCCTCGGGGAGGGCCCTCACCGTGAGGCCGGAGAACCCGCCCATGGCCTTCAGGTAATGGAGGTAGTCCTCGGCGAAGAGGGGTTTGCCGGTGCGGCTTTTTAAGGCGCGGAGGGCTTCCAGCTCCGCCTCGCCGAAGCGGGCGTTTTCCATCCAGGAGAGCAAGGGGTCAAGCCCGGCGAAGACGGTGTAGCCCGCCTGGTGGGCTCCGTAGTCGGGGTTTTTTCGGTAAAAGGCTTCAAAGAGCGCTTCCCTCTCGTGAAGCCCTAGGCGAAAGTAAACCTGGCCCATGGTGAGCTGGTAGAGGTCGGTGTAGAGGATGCCGAAGGGGTCCATGGGCCTAGCATAGCCCTCCGCTTTTGGCTACACTAGCGGGATATGGTGGAGGTCCACACCTGCAGTCCCGGTTGCCGCCACCACCTGGGGGGGGCGGGGTGGGGGGATGCCCCGTTGGTGCGCCTGGGCTACAACAAGGAGGCCCGGGCCAGGAAGTTCCCCTACCTGAGGGCGCTTTTGGAGCGGCCCGTGGTCTTTGACGGGGCCATGGGTACCGAGCTGCAAAAGCGGGACCTTTCCCCCGAGGACTACGGGGGGGAGGCCTACTTCGGCTGCCCCGAGGTGCTAAACCGCACCCGGCCCCAAGTGGTGCAGGAAATCCACCGGGCCTACCTCGAGGCTGGGGCCGAGGTGATAGAGACCAACACCTTTGGCGCTCTAAGGCACGTCCTGGCCGAGTACGGGCTTGGGGAGGAGGCGGAGGCCCTCGCTTACCTGGGGGCCAGGCTCGCCAAGGAGGTGGCGGAGCCCTACGGGGCCTTCGTGGCGGGGGCCCTGGGGCCGGGAACCAAGCTCATCTCCTTGGGGCAGATTTCTTGGGATGAGCTTTACCAAGCCTACAAGGAGGCGGCGCGGGGGCTTCTTAGGGGCGGGGTGGACCTCATCCTTTTGGAAACGGCCCAGGACATCCTCCAGGTGCGCGCAGCCGTCCTCGGCGCCCGCGAGGCCATGGCCGAGGTGGGGCGGGAGGTCCCCCTCCAGGTCCAGGTGACCTTTGAGGCCACGGGGACCATGCTGGTGGGAACCGATGAACAGGCGGCCCTGGCTGCCTTGGAGAGCCTCCCCGTGGACGTGGTGGGGATGAACTGCGCCACGGGGCCCGACCTCATGGACAGCAAGGTGCGCCACTTCGCGGCCCACAGCACCCGCTTCGTGGCCTGCCTGCCCAACGCCGGCCTGCCCCGGAACGAGGGGGGCAGGGTGGTCTACGACCTCACCCCGGAGGAGCTGGCCAAGTGGCACCGGAAGTTCGTCCTGGAGTACGGGGTGAACGCCGTGGGGGGGTGTTGCGGCACGGGGCCGGAGCACATCCGCAAGGTGGCGGAGGCGGTGAAGGGGCTTCCCGCCCGGCCTAGGCCGGAGGCCTTCCCGCCCCAGGTGGCCTCCTTGTACCAAGCGGTCTCCCTCCGCCAGGAGGCGAGCCTCTTCTTGGTGGGGGAGCGCCTCAACGCCACGGGAAGCAAGCGCTTCCGGGAGATGCTTTTCGCCCGGGACCTCGAGGGCATCCTGACCCTGGCGCGGGAGCAGGTGGCGGAAGGGGCCCACGCCCTGGACCTTTCCGTGGCCTGGACGGGGCGGGACGAGTTGGAAGACCTCAGGTGGCTCCTCCCGAGCCTCGCCACCGCCGTCACGGTGCCCGTGATGGTGGACTCCACCTCCCCCGAGGCCATGGAGCTCGCCCTCAAGTACCTGCCGGGCCGGGTCCTCCTGAACTCCGCCAACCTGGAGGATGGCCTGGAGCGGTTTGACCGGGTGGCCTCCTTGGCCAAGGCCCACGGGGCGGCCTTGGTGGCCTTGGCCATAGACGAGAAGGGGATGGCCAAGACCAAGGAGGAGAAGGTGCGGGTGGCCCTCCGCATGTACGAGCGCCTCACGGAACACCACGGCTTCCGCCCCGAGGACCTCCTCTTTGACCTCCTCACCTTCCCCATCACCCAAGGGGACGAGGAGAGCCGCCCCCTGGCCAAGGAGACCCTGCTCGCCCTGGAGGAGCTTAGGGAAAGGCTTCCCGGGGTGGGGTTCATCCTGGGGGTTTCCAACGTTTCCTTTGGCCTGAAGCCCCGGGCCCGGCGGGTCCTGAACTCCGTCTTCCTGGACGAGGCGAGGCAGAGGGGCCTCACCGCCGCCATCGTGGACGCGGGCAAGATCCTTCCCATCAGCCAGATCCCCGAGGAGGCCTACGCCTTGGCCCTGGACCTCATCCACGATCGCCGGCGGGAGGGGTATGATCCCCTCCTCGCCTTCATGGCCTACTTTGAGGCCCACGCGGAAGACCCCGCGGCCAAGGAGGACGCCTTCCAGGCCCTGCCCCTTTTGGAAAGGCTCAAGCGGCGGGTGGTGGAGGGAAGGAAGGGGGGCCTCGAGGCCGACCTGGACGAGGCCCTGCGCCAGGGGTACAGGCCCCTGGACCTCATCAACGGCCCCCTTCTCGCCGGCATGAAGGAGGTGGGGGAGCTTTTCGGGGCGGGGAAGATGCAGCTTCCCTTCGTCCTCCAGGCGGCGGAGGTGATGAAGAGGGCGGTGGCCCACCTGGAGCCCCACATGGAAAAGCGGGGCGAGGGTAAGGGCAAGATGGTCCTGGCCACGGTGAAAGGGGACGTGCACGACATCGGCAAAAACCTGGTGGACATCATCCTGAGCAACAACGGCTACCAGGTGGTGAACCTGGGCATCAAGGTGCCCATTGAGGAGATCCTGCAGGCGGTGGAGGCGCACAAGCCCCACGCCGTGGGCATGTCGGGCCTTTTGGTGAAGAGCACCCAGGTGATGAAGGAAAACCTGGAGTACATGCGGGATCGGGGCTACACCCTCCCCGTGATCCTGGGTGGGGCGGCCCTCACAAGGAGCTTCGTGGAGGAGGACCTTCGCGCCATCTACCCCAACGTCTACTACGCCGAGGACGCCTTTGAGGGTTTGCGGCTTATGGAAGAGCTCACGGGCCAGGCTCCCCCCAAGCTCACCCAACGGGCTTCCCCCCGCCCCAAGCGGGAGGCGCCCAAGGTGCAGGCGCGTTCCAAGCCCGTGGGGGAGGCTCCCTTCATCCCCAGGCCGCCCTTTTTCGGGGTCCGGGTGGAAGCGGACCTGGACCTTCCCACCATCGCCCATTACGTGAACAGGCTCGCCCTTTACCGGGGCCAGTGGGGGTATAGCCGCAAGGGGATGAGCCGGGAGGCGTGGCAGGCCCTGGTGGAACGGGAGGCGGAACCCGTTTTCCGCCGCCTCCTCAAGGAGGCCATGGAGGAGGGGTGGCTCAGGCCCAAGGTGCTTTACGGCTTCTTCCCCGTGGCCCGGGAAGGGGAGGAGCTCCTCGTCTTCTCCCCGGAAACCGGGGAGGTGCTGGAGCGCTTCCGCTTTCCCCGGCAGCGGGGCGGGGGCTTGAGCCTCGTGGACTACTTCCGCCCCCGCCACGCCGAGCCCTTGGGGAGCGAGGCGGATTGGCTTCCCGCCTACGCCCAAGGGGCCCGGGACGTGCTTGGGGTGCAGTTGGTGAGCATGGGGGAGGAGCCTGCGAGGAAGGCCCGGGCCCTCTTTGAAGGGGGGGCCTACCAGGACTACCTCTTCGTCCACGGCTTCGCCGTGGAGATGACCGAGGCCTTGGCGGAGTACTGGCACAAGCGCATGCGGCAGATGTGGGGCATCGCCGGCCAGGACGCCACGGAGATCCCCAAACTCTTCCAGCAGGGCTACCAGGGGGCCCGCTACTCCTTCGGCTACCCCGCCTGCCCTGACCTGGCCGACCAGGCCAAGCTGGACCGCCTCATGGGCTTCGCCCGTATCGGGGTGCGGCTTACGGAGAGCTTCCAGCTTGAGCCCGAGCACGCCACCAGCGCCCTGGTGGTCCACCACCCCGAGGCCCGCTACTTCAGCGTGGACTGAAAGAGCCCCGGGAAGCCCCGGGGCCTTCCTTACTCCTCCCCTTTGGCGATGGGCACCCCCACCAGGTTGCCCCACTCCGTCCAGGAGCCGTCGTAGTTCTTCACGTGGGGGTAGCCCAGGAGGTACTTGAGGACGAACCAGGAGTGGCTGGAGCGCTCGGCGATGCGGCAGTAGACCACCACGTCCTTGTCCTTGGTGATGCCCAGGGGTTCGTAGAGGGCTTTGAGCTCTTCCGGGCTTTTGAAGGTGCCGTCGGGGTTCACCGCCTTGGCCCAGGGGATGTTCTTGGCCCCGGGAATGTGCCCGGCCCGCAGGGCCCCTTCTTGCGGGTAGTTGGGCATGTGGGTGAGCTCGCCCCGGTACTCCTCGGGGCTCCGCACGTCCACCAGGGCCCCCTTGCCCTCCTTAACCTTCAGGATGTGCTCCAGCACGTCATCCCGGTAGGCGCGGATGGACTCGTCCCGGTAGGGGACCTCGTAGCGGCCCGGGGGGTAGCTGGGGACCTCGGTGGTGAGGGGCCGGCCCTCCTCCACCCACTTCTGCCGCCCGCCGTTCATGAGGCGCACGTCCTTGTGGCCGTTGTACTTGAAGAACCAGAAGGCGTAGGCGGCCCACCAGTTGTTCTTGTCCCCGTAGAGGACCACGGTGGTGTCGTTGGAGATGCCAAGGCGCTCCATGAGTTGGGCGAACCCCTCCTCGCTGATGAAGTCCCGCACCACCGGGTCCCAGAAGTCCTTCTGCCAGTCAATCTTTTGGGCCCCGGGGATGTGGCCCGTGTCGTAGAGGAGGATGTCCTCGTCCACCTCGAGGACCCGCACCTTTGGGTCGTCCAGGTGCGCTTGCACCCATTCCGTGCTCACCAGAACCTCAGGGTGTGCGTAGCCCATGCTCACCTCCCAGCCCCACTATACCCTTGAGCGTGTTCATGCAAGGAACCGCGGCCACAATCTACGCGGGCGCCTTGCCAAGGAGGGCGGGTTCTGGTATAAAGGAGCCTGCGGGGAGTAGCCGCCCCTACGGGGGCCAGCCGGTCGTCAGTACGGGAGGTTTCCCCGGTCGGCTGGGGCGCTTTGGGCGCATGGCGAGACCACCTAAAAGGTGGCCTCGGCTTTTTGCTACACCCCGCAGGGAGGGAAACATGGACGTGCTAGCCATTGTGCTCATGGGGCTGGTCTTCGTGGCCAGCCTAGCCATCCAAGGAGGGTTGCAGGCCACTTTTGCCCGCTTTAGCCGGGTGGCCAACGCCCGAGGGCTTACCGGGGCCCAGGTGGCCCGGGCCATCCTGGACGCCCACGGGCTCACCCACGTGCGGGTGGAGCCGGTGCCGGGGGCCCTCACCGACCACTACGACCCCCACGCCAAGGTGGTGCGGCTTTCCGAGCCCAACTACGCCTCGCCGAGCCTCGCCGCCTTGGCGGTGGCGGCCCACGAGGTGGGGCATGCGGTGCAGGATGCCCAGGGCTACGCTTGGTTAAGGGTGCGGGCGAGCCTCTGGCCCGCAGCGAGCCTGGGGAGCAACCTGGGCCCCATCCTGGTGGTCCTGGGGCTCATGGTGGGGGCCTTGGGCCTGGCCAAGCTCGGCCTTTACCTTTACCTGGCCGTGGCCCTCTTCCAGCTCATCACCCTGCCCGTGGAGTTTGACGCCTCGAGGCGGGCCTTGGACTTCCTGAAGCGCATGGGCTTCCTGGACGCCCGGGAGATGGGCCCGGCCCGGCAGGTGCTCACCTGGGCGGCGCTGACCTACGTGGCGGCCTTGGCCAGCTCCTTGGCCACCATCCTCTACTACGCTAGCTTCCTCATGGGCCGGAGGGAGGAGTAGATGCCCCTTCTCCTTTGCCCCCAGTGCGGTGTGGGCATGAAGGAGGTGGAGCGGCGGGGGGTGCTCATAGACGTCTGCCCCCAGTGCGGGGGGGTGTGGCTGGACCGGGGGGAGCTGGAAAAGCTCCTGGCCGAGGTCCGGCAGGTGGAGCGGGAGTACGAGGCGGAGCGGGAGGCCTATCACCGCCAGGAAGGCAAGCCCTACAAGAAAAGGAAGGGCTTTCTAGAGCTGTTTGACCTCTTTGACTAAAGGGGGGTGGGAGCGCTCCTGGGGGTTCTCCCAGGGGCGTTTCGCTTTATCGGTGGTCCCCGGAGCCCCCTAAGGTACCCCGTGCCTGGCGGGAGCGGAGCTTGGCCAGGTTGGCCTGGGCCACGGCATCGAGGCTTTCCCCCAGGTCCGTGGCCACTTGGGCCACGTACCAAAGCACGTCCCCAAGCTCCTGCAAAATGGCCTCCCGCGCCTCTGGGGTCAGGGTCCCCCCCTGGTCGCGCAGGACCTTCTTCACCTTGTTGGCCAGTTCCCCCGCCTCCCCCACCAGGCCCAGGGTGGGGTAGAGGAGGCGGTAGGCCTCGGGGTAGAGGGCGGTCTTCTTGGCCTCTTCCTGGTAGGTGTTAAAGGTCATGAGTTACCTCCTTCCGGATGGCGTAGACGCGGCTTATGCCCCCCTCCGCCGTGACGCCGTAGAGGGCTTGGCAGGCCTCCATGGTGCGCTTTTGGTGGGTCACCAGGATGAACTGCCGCCCCGAGGCCAAAAAGCGGGTGAAGCGGAGGAGGTTGGCCTCGTCCAAGGCGGCGTCCACCTCGTCCAAGACCGCCAAGGGTAGCCCCCCTTGGAGCTCCCCCAGGGCGAAGAGGAAGGCCAAGGCGCCCAGGGTCTTCTCCCCGAGGGAAAGGAGCCGGAGGTCCTGGGTGCGCTTGCCCGGGGGCACCACCACCAGCCTAAGCCCCCGCCCTTCCCGCCGCACCTCGGCCCGCGCCCCCAAAAGGGCCTGGGCCTGTTGGCGGAAGGCCTCCTGGAAGCGGTGAAAGCTCTCCTTCAGGCGCTCGGCGTAGGCGGCCTCCACCGCTTTAGCCTCCTTTTCCAGGCGGAGGAGGGCCTCCATGGCTTCCGCTACCTCGCTTTCCTGGCGGGCGAGGCGTTCTTTGAGGGCGAAAAGCTCCCGCTCCGCCAAGGCGTTCACCGGGCCCAAGCGCTCCCGCTCCCTTTCCACCTGGGCCAACCGGGCCTGAAGGGCTTTGGGGGTGCCCGGTATCCTCTCGGCCTCGGGCAGGGCGCTAAGCTCCCGGGCAAGCTCCTCCAAGGTGGCTTCCCGCCGGGCCATGAGGAGGCGGAGGTGCTCCCGCTCCGCCAGGAGGGCGTTGGCCTGGGTGAGGGCCCGGGCTTCCTTCTCCTCTAGGGCCTGGCGCTCCCGCCGCACCTGGCCCAGGCGGGCTTCCAGGGTCCTAACCTCTTCCACCAAGGGCAAGGTGGCCTGTAGGCGGCTTTCCAGCTCCTCAAGCCGCGCTTTAACCCGCGCGGCCTCCTCCTTCGCCCTTTGCCAGGCGCTATAGGCGGCGGCGAGGAAAAGGTAGCGCTCGTGGGCCTCCGCCTGGGCGAGGAGGGCTTCCAAGGCTTCCCGTTCCGCTTCCAGGGCTTTTAGGCGGGCCTCGTCCCAGGCCCCTTCGGGAGGCGTGGGGGGTTTGGGCGGCGGGGGGAGGGGAGCTTGGCGCCGGGCTTCCAAAGCGGCCACCTTGGCCTTGGCCTCGGCGAAGGCTTGGGGGGAAGGGAGGCCCCGTAGCGCCGCCTCCAGCTCGGCGACCCTTTGGGCGAGCTTCGCCTCTTCCTCCGCCAAGGCCTCCACCCGGCGGCGGAAGAGGAAGGTTTCCCCGCTTCCCTTGGTTCTTCCCCCGGTGAGGGCCCCGGAGCGTTCCAGGACCTCCCCCTCCAGGGTCACAAGCCGCTCCCGTCCGCCGGCGCGGCGGTGGGCCAGGGCGGCCTCGAGGTCCTGGAAGACCAGGGTGTCCCCCAGGAGGGTGAGGAGGATGGCCCGCTCGGGAAGCCCCTTAAGGCGCAAGGAGGCCAGGCGGTAGGCGGGGCCCAGGAGCCCGGGGGCGGGCTTGGGGTTGGGGGCGGCGGGTGGGGTAAGGAGGGTGATGGGCAGGAAGGTGGCCCGCCCTCCTTCCCGCTTGAGGAGGGCGATGGCCGCCCTGGCCGCCTCCTCGTCTTGGGCCAAGACCCACTGGAGCCTGGGGCCCAAGGCCACCTCCAGGGCCAGCTCCAACCCGGGCTCGGGCCGCACCAGGTCCGCCACCACCCCCAGGATGCCCTTTAGCCCCCGCACCCGCCTAGGGCCTTCCTGCAGGTCGGCGCCCGCCGCCAGGAGCCTTTCCAGCCTTTCCCGCTCCTGCGAGGCCCCTTGCAAGGCGGCCTTGGCTTCGGTTAAAGCGGCCTCCAGGGCCTTTCGCCTTTCCCAGGCTTCCGCCAGCCGGGCCAGGGCTTCCTGGGCCTCGGCGAGTTCCCGTTCCAGAAGGCTCCGCTCCGCCAGGGCTTCTTGGTGGTGGCGAAGCCTTTCCTCGTAGCGGGCGGCTTCCGTTTCGTAGCGGCGCCAAGCCTCTTCCAACCGCCTTTTTTCCGCCAGGAGCCGGGTTTCTTCCCCTTTGAGCCGGGCGAGCTTGGCCCGCACCTCCTCCGCCTTGACCCCTGGGTCGGGGACGGGGGGGGCGGGGTCCTGGGGCGGGGGGCGGTCCAGGGCCTTCAGGATGCGGGAAAGCTCCTGACACTCCCTTTCCAGGGCCTCCCGCTCCTTCAGGGCGAGGCGCACTGCCTCCAGGCGGGCCCGGAGGCTTTCCTCCTCGGCCTTTAGGGCCTCCTTCGCCGCCTTAAGCTCCCTTTGCGTCCCTTGCAGGTGGGCTTCCTCCTCCGCCAGGGCCAGGAGGCGGGTTTGGGCCCTTTCCAGGTCCTTTTGCGCCTCCTCCGCTCGGGCGAGGAGGAGGCTTCGCTTGAGCCTTAGGGCCTCGAGGTCCAAGGCCCGGGCGCGGGCGGCCTGCTCCGCCTCCTGTTCCAAGCGGCTCGCCTCCGCCTTCAGTTGTCCTAGGACCTTTTCCCGCTCCTCCAGAAGGGCCAAGGCCTCCTTGAGCCTTTCCTCCGTGGCCTTGGCTGCCTCGGCCACGGGCCTGAGGCCGGAAGCCTCCTCCAGGTGGGCCAGGAGGACCTCCTCCGGGGCTTCCAGGAGGGCCCCCACCTCCCCCTGGCCCACGATGGCGTACCCGCCCCGGCCTAAGCCCGTGCCCGCCAGGTGCAGGGCCAAGGCCTTGGCGCTCGCCGGGCGGCCATTCACCTTGAGGAAGGTGCGCTCCCCCTCGATGCGCCGCTCCACCCAAAGCCGCTCCCGCCCCCGGGAAAGCTCCAGCCGCACCTCGGCGTAGCCCAGAGGGGGCCGGCCTTCCGCCCCGTGGAAGAGGAAGGCGGAAAGCTCTTGCCCCCTTAGCTCGTGGGCCCGGGCCCCGGTGACGAAGCGCAAGGCCTCCACCAGGTTGCTCTTGCCCGAGCCGTTGGGACCGATGACGCCCGTGACCGCATCGGGGAACTCCAAGAGGGTGCGCTCGGCGAAGGACTTGAACCCTTGCAGGGTCAAGCGGTCTATGCGCCAGGCTTCCTTCATGGCAGGCGAATGGGTTTGGTTAGGTCCAGGTGGGCAAGGCCAGGGGAAGGCTTGCCCTCCACCAAAAACCGCACCTCCTCCGCCCCGAAGGTGGTGAGGAGGGTGTAGGCCAGGCTGTAAAGCCGGAAGGCCTCTTCCATGGCGTCCAGGCCTTGGGCGAAGCCCGCGGGGAGGTCCACCACCAAGGCCTTTTCCAGGCGGAAGAGGGCCTTGGGGGCGGGGGACTGGGTGGCCTCGGCCCAGACGGCCAAGGCCCGTCCCTCGGGGCTTTCCCCCGGGCCCAGGGTGAGGGTTTGGCTTTCCTTGAGGAAGCCCCGGGGAGGGTCGGGGCGGTAGAGGACCAGGACCAGGGTTTCGGGCTTAGCCTCGCCAGGGGAGGGCAGGGACAGGGCCCCCGGGGCCTCGTTCCCAGCGCTTTTCCAGTACACGAAGGCTCCCAGGACGAAGACGAGGAGACCAAAGACGTTCCAAAAGGTGAAGAGTCCGCGCACGCTCATTCCTCCAGGTAGCTTCGGACGCCCTGTGCGATGGCCTCGGCCAGGGCCTGGCGGTCCTGGGGTGTCTTGAGGCGCTCGGCCCCGATTTCCAACAAGACCGCCGCCCCGGGAAGGTCGGTGAGGGCGTAGGGGCCCTCCGCCTTGGCTAGGACCAAGCCCAAGGCGGAAAAGGCGCTTTCCAGGGCCTGGGCAAGGCGGCGGGGGTCGCCGGCGTAGGCCTTGAGCAGGGCCTTTTGCTCCGCGGGGGCGGTGGCGAGGAGGCTTTCGGCGTTCTTGGCCAGGGTCAGGGAGCGCTCCTTGGGCAGGTAGAGGTTGAGGGCGCTTCCCCGGGTGACGTGGAGGGAGAGGAAGACCGCCGCCCCTTGCGCCTGGGCTAGGCGGGCCTCGAGGGGAAGGGTGGCGTCCTGGTTCCGGGTGAGGCGGCTACCTGGGAGCTGGGCCGCCACCCGGCGGGCCAGGTCCAGGGTTAGGTCCTTCTCCCAAACCCCGTCCAGGTTAATCCCCGTATCCTTTCCCCCGTGCCCTGGGTCCAGGAGGACCAAGGGCTTGGGCTTGGGCAAAGGGCCCCACTCCAGGACCACCCGGCCCCCTCCCGGGTAGTAAAGGCGGTCGGGGGGGGTATCCAGGGGCAGGAAAAGCCCTAGGGGTTCTTGCCGAAGCCCCGTGCCCACCCCCTTGGCCAGGAGGAAGAGCACCCCTCCTTCCCGGTAAAGGGCGTTCACCTCCCGGGAAAAGCGGAAGGTGAGCCTCATGCTTTCCCGCTCCACCCCCAATAGCTCCGCCCAGGGAAGCTCCAACAGGATGCCCTCCTGCGCCCGGTAGGTGAGGCCCAAAGCGTCCGCCAGGGGGCGCAAGGGGATGTAGACCTCGTTGCCCCGCCGCCAGGCCGCTCCTTGGGCCGCGGCCTTGGCTTCCTCCCCTAGGATGGGGAAGACCTTCTGCCGGCTTCCCAAGCCCAAAGCCAAGCGGCCTTCCCCTTGCCAAAGGGAAAGCCCCAGGCCCTGGGCCACCAATTGGGCGGGTCCGTAGGCCACCCCCCGCCCCCCCGGGTAGACTGCCTCCCCTGTGAGGCTTCCCGCCTTCAGGGGCTTGGGCGCCTGGGCCAGGGCTAAGGCGGCGAGAAGGAAAGGCAGAAAAAGCCTCATAGCTCCTCCAGAGCCCGGCGCACCGCCTTCTTTTTGTCGTCTTCCTTCTTTTGGTAAGCCTTTTTGCCCCGGGCAAGCCCCAGGAGTACCTTGGCGTAGCCCCGTTCGTTGAAGTAGATCCTCAGGGGCACCAGGGTGAGACCCTTTTGCTCCACCTTGCCCCGGAGGCGGTTGAGCTCGTGGCGATGGAGGAGGAGCTTGCGCTTGCGGCGGGGGTCCACGTTGGTGTAGGAGCCCTTCTCGTAGGGGGCGATGTAGAGATTTTCCAGGTAAAGCTCCCCGTCTTCAAACTTGGCGAAGCTCCCCGTGAAGTCCACCTTCCCCGCCCGGATGGATTTCACCTCCGTCCCCTTGAGGACCAGGCCCGCCTCATAGGTTTCCAGGATCTCGTAGTCGTGCCGCGCCCGGCGGTTCTCCAGCACGGGGGCTATCTTACCAGAGGCGGTAGGCCCCTTCCCGTCGGTGCTTCAGGAGGGGGTAGCGGGCCCGGTAGGCCTCGAGGAAGCCCCAGTCCGGCTCGGCCAGGAGGAGGCCCTCCTCCTCCCTGCGGCCCAGGACCCGCCCGTCTGGGGCCACAAAGAGGCTTGGGGTTTCCGTGTCCGCCCGGCTCGCCAGGAGGAGGTAGGCTTGGTTTTCCGCCGCCCGGGCCCGGGCCAGGACCTCCATGAGCTCGGCGTAGGCCCCGGGCCAGGCGGCCCCCACCAAAAAGGCCTGGGCCCCCAGGAGGGCGTAGGTGCGGAAGAGCTCGGGGAAGTCCAGGTCGTAGCAGAGGGCGAGGCCCAAGGTCCGGCCCTCGTGGAGGAAGAGGACCGGGCCCGGCCCGGGGAGGAGCCCCTCGTCCCCCTCCTCTTCTGGCGTGAGGTAAAGGTGGACCTTGGCGTAGATGGGGCCTTGGGGGAAGACCTGGAGGCGGTTTTCCCTCGCGGCAAGAAGACCCGCCACCACCCTTAGGCCAAACTCCCCCGCCAGCGCCGCGAGGGCCTCGTGCAGGTCCGGGCTTTCCCGCCTGCCCAGGATGAGCTCGGGAAGGAGGAGAAGCCCCGCCCCTTCGGCCCGGGCTTCTTGGGCTAAGGGGCGGAGGGCTTGGAGGAGTTCTTTCGGGCTATCCCGCTTGGCGAGGTGGGCCAGGGCGAGGCGCATCTACTTACGGCCCAAAAAGCGCCAGGCCGTGGGCAGGAGAAGGGCGGCGAGCACCGCCTTCACCAGGTCCCCAGGGAGGAAGGGGAAGAGTCCCATGGCCAAAAGCCCTCCCATCCCCGTGAACTTGCCCACCCCCACAAGCCAGGCCCCAAGCCAGGGAAGCCCCACCAGGTAGAGGAGGGCGTTCCCCAGGAGCATGGCCAAAAGGGTGCCGAAAAAGCTCCGGTCCAGGCCGAACCGCTCCACCAAAAGCCCCACCAGGCCCGCCGCCAAGGGGAAGGCCAGGAGGAAACCCCCCGTGGGGCCCAGGATCCTGGCCACGCCCCCCGTGCCCCCGGCGAAGACGGGAAGGCCCATGGCCCCTTCCAGGAGGTAGGCCAAAAGGGCCAGGAAGCCGAGCCGGCTCCCCAAGGCCGCCCCCACCAGGAGGATGCCCAAGGTTTGAAGGGTGAGGGGCACGGGGGTGAAGGGGAGGGGGATGGCCACCTGGGCGGTGAGGGCCACAAAGAGACTTCCCGCCAGGATGAGGCTTAGGTCGCGGGCCAGGGTGCGCTTGGGCCACAGGGTCTTGACCAAAGGAGTGTAGGCCAGGGCTTCGGTCTTCATAAGCACCTCCTCGTTCGTCAACCACGCTAGAGCCCAAGGGTTTACATGTCAAGGGTCTTACCGGTGCGGGCCCAGGGCCTTAAGGATCTAGGGGTATACTGGAGCCGTGCCTTCTTTGCCTTGGCGTCCCAAGCCCTTTGCCTTGGGATGGCGAGGTTGGAAGGGCTTCCAAATAGGAGGTGAACCATGAAGGTGGGGATTAACGGGTTCGGCCGCATTGGGCGCCAGGTCTTCCGCATCCTGCACACCCGGGGCGTGGAGGTGGCCTTGGTGAACGACCTCACGGACAACCGCACCCTGGCGCACCTGTTGAAGTACGACTCCATCTACCACCGCTTTCCCGGGGAGGTGGGCTACGACGAGGAAAACCTTTACGTGAACGGCAAGGCCATCCGGGCCACCGCCATCAAGGACCCCAAGGAGATTCCCTGGAAGGAGGTGGGGGTGGGGGTGGTGGTGGAGTCCACCGGGGTCTTCACCGACGCCGACAAGGCCAAGGCCCACCTCGAGGCCGGGGCCAAGAAGGTGATCATCACCGCCCCCGCCAAGGGGGAGGACATCACCATCGTCATGGGGGTGAACCACGAGGCCTACGACCCCGCCAAGCACCGCATCCTCTCCAACGCCTCCTGCACCACCAACTCCCTGGCCCCCGTGATGAAGGTGTTGGAGGAGGCCTTCGGGGTGGAGAAGGCCCTCATGACCACGGTCCACTCCTACACCAACGACCAGCGCGTCCTGGACCTGCCCCACAAGGACCTCAGGCGGGCGCGGGCCGCCGCCCTCAACATCATCCCCACCACCACCGGGGCGGCCAAGGCCACGGCCTTGGTCCTCCCTTCCCTCAAAGGGCGGTTTGACGGCACCGCCCTCCGGGTGCCCACCGCCACGGGGAGCATCTCCGACATCACCGCCCTCCTCAAGCGGGAGGTGACGGCGGAGGAGGTGAACGCCGCGCTAAAGGCGGCGGCGGAAGGTGCCCTCAAGGGGATCCTGGCCTACACCGAGGACGAGATCGTCCTCCAGGACATCGTCATGGACCCCCACTCCTCCATCGTGGACGGCAAGCTCACCAAGGCCATCGGCAACCTGGTGAAGGTCTTCGCCTGGTACGACAACGAGTGGGGCTACGCCAACCGGGTGGCGGACCTGGTGGAGCTCGTCCTGAAGAAGGGGGTCTAGATGCGCACCCTGCGCGACCTGGACCCCAGGGGGAAGCGGGTTCTGGTGCGGGTGGACTACAACGTCCCCATCCAAGGGGGGGTGGTCCAGGACGAAACCCGCATCCAGGAAAGCCTCCCCACCCTGCGCCACCTCCTCGCCGGGGGGGCTTCCTTGGTCCTCCTCTCCCACCTGGGCCGGCCCAAGGGGCGTGACCCCAAGTATTCCTTGGCCCCCGTGGCTGAGGCCTTGGCCCGCCACCTTCCCGGGGTGCGCTTTGTCCCCCATAGCCCCGGTTCCGAGGAGGCCTACCAGGCGGTGCGGGCCTTGGGGCCAGGGGAGGTGGTTCTCCTGGAAAACGTCCGCTTTGAGCCGGGGGAGGAAAACAACGACCCCGAGCTGGCCGCCCGCTACGCCCGGCTTGGGGACGCCTTCGTCCTGGACGCCTTTGGGAGCGCCCACCGGGCCCACGCCAGCGTGGTGGGGGTGGCGCGGCACCTTCCCGCCTATGCCGGCTTCCTCATGGAAAAGGAGGTGCGGGCGCTTTCCCGTCTTTTGCAAAACCCTGAGCGCCCCTACGCCGTGGTCCTGGGCGGGGCCAAGGTTTCCGACAAGATCGGGGTCATTGAAAGCCTCCTTCCCCGCATTGACCGCCTCCTCATCGGGGGGGCCATGGCCTTCACCTTCCTCAGGGCCTTGGGGGGCGAGGTGGGGAAGAGCCTGGTGGAGGAGGACCGCCTGGACCTGGCCCGGGACCTTTTGGCCCGGGCGGAGGGCTTGGGCGTGAAGGTCCACCTGCCCCAGGACGTGGTGGCGGCCACGGAGATTGCCACGGGGGTAGAAACCCAGGTCTATCCCGCGGACGCCATCCCCGTGCCCTACATGGGCCTGGACATCGGCCCCAAGACCCAAGCCGCCTTCGCCGAGGCCCTGAAGGGGGCCAAGACGGTGTTTTGGAACGGGCCCATGGGCGTCTTTGAGGTGCCCCCCTTTGACCAGGGGACCTTGAGCGTGGGCCGGGCCATCGCCGCCCTCGAGGGCGCCTTCACCGTGGTGGGCGGGGGCGATTCGGTGGCGGCGGTGAACCGCCTGGGGCTCAAGGAGCGCTTCAGCCACGTGTCCACCGGGGGCGGGGCCAGCCTGGAGTTCTTGGAGAAGGGTACGCTTCCCGGGATTGAGGTCCTGGAGTAGGTTTGCCTCCTCCCCGCCCCCCTTCGTGGGGGTGGGGTTTTCGCTATGATGGCCCCATGCGCCGGGTACTGGTGGCGGGCAACTGGAAGATGCACAAGGTCCCTTCGGAGGCCCGGGTTTGGTTCGCTGAGCTGAAGAGGCTCCTTCCCCCCTTGCAGTCGGAAGTGGCCCTTCTTCCCGCCTACCCCATGCTCCCCGCCGCCAAGGAGGTCTTCTTGGGGAGCCAGGTGGCCTACGGGGCCCAGGACGTCTCCGCTCACCGGGAAGGGGCCTACACGGGGGAGGTCTCGGCCCGGATGCTCGCCGACCTGGGGTGCCGTTACGCCATCGTGGGCCACTCGGAAAGGCGGCGCCACCACGGGGAGACGGACGCCCTGGTGGCGGAGAAGGCCAAAAGGCTTTTGGAGGAGGGCCTCACCCCCATCCTCTGCGTGGGGGAGCCCTTGGAGGTGCGGGAAAGGGGGGAGGCGGTGCCCTACACCTTGGCCCAGCTTCGGGGAAGCCTCGAGGGGGTGAACCCCCCGGGTCCTGAGGCCTTGGTGATTGCCTACGAGCCGGTCTGGGCCATCGGCACCGGGCGGAACGCCACCCCACAGGACGCCGAGGCCATGCACCAGGCCATCCGGCAGGCCCTGGCCGAGCTTTACGGCGAGGAGTTCGCCAGGAGGGTGCGGATCCTTTATGGGGGGAGCGTGAACCCCAAGAACTTCGCCGATCTCCTTTCCATGCCCAACGTGGACGGGGGGCTCGTGGGCGGGGCGAGCCTGGAGCTTGAAAGCTTCCTCGCCCTCCTCCGGATCGCGGGTTAGGGGAGTACCCGGATGGTCCCCTCCTGCGCCACCACGTGAAGGTGCCGGTCCAAGCTTAGGACCAGGCCCCCGTTCCGCTCGGCTACGGCGACGACCGCGGCGTCGGCAAAGCCCAAGGGCAGGTCCCGGTACCGGGCCACGAGCGCCCTGACCCGGGGCAGGTCTTCTTCCCCGCATTCCAGGGAGAAAGCCCCGGCCTCGAGGTCTTGGAGGAAGGCCTCGAGGGCCCCAAGGCCCAGGCGCCTTTCCGCGAGGTAGGCGATCTCGGCGAGGATGCCCATGGGCACCAGGTAGGGACCTGGATCAGAAAGAAGGAGCGCCTTAACGCGGCCGTGGTCCGGGTCCTTCCGGTTCAGGAGGGCGAAGAGGGCGGAGGTGTCCAGAGTGATCATCGCTCGGACCAGACCCTTTCCAGCCACCCCTCGGAGGCGCGCCCGGAGAGCTCCTCGTCCTCGCCCACGCCTAGGGAACGAAAGGCGGGTCTTTGGCGCTGGGTAAGGTAAGCGGCCAAGGCCTCCCGGATGAGCTCTGCCTGGCTTTTGCCCTCCCGCCGCGCGGCCTCCTTTAGGGCGCGGTGAAGCTCAGGGGGGAGGTAGAGGGTCGTCTTCTCCATGTCTTCACTGTACGCCTTATATGGTAGGTGTCGTCAGCGGACCTCGAGGGTCAGAGCCGCAGGGGCGGAAGCCCAGGCCCTCACACGTGTGACGACTCCTCGGACTGAAGTCCGAGGCTTCGCGGTTCTCATGGGACGGCCCACGCCGCCCATGTCCCCGCAGGCTCCGTCCGAGCCCTAGCCAGGATGTTTCGCGCTGCGGCCACGTCCCGATGGAGAAGTGTTCCACACTGGGGGCAGGTGTACTCCCTGACCCACAGGGGCCTCTTTTCCCGATGACCGCACACTGGACAGTCCTGGCTTGTATGTTTGGGGTCTACCCCAATGACCCGCCTACCAGCCTCCTCCGCTTTGTAGGCGAGGATTGCAAGAAACTGCGCCCAGCCTGCATCCAGCACCCCCTTAGCGGTGCGGGAGCGGGCCAAGCCGAGGATATTCAGGTCTTCATGGGCGATGGTTCCATAGTGGTTGACGAGTTTTCGGGCCAGCTTGTGGTGGAAGTCCCTGCGCTGGTTGGCAATTTTCCGGTGCAGTTTGGCAACCCGCTTTCTGGCCTGCTTGCGGCGATTGCTGCCCCGCTTCTTACGGGCAAGGCTGCGCTGGGCGGCGGCGAGTTTGGCTTGCGCCTTTTGGAAGTACCGAGGGGCCTCGACCCTCTCCCCCTCCGAGGTGACGAGGAAGTGGGGGTTGGTGCCCAGGTCGATCCCGATGGCCTGGTCATTGGGGGGAAGGGGTCTGGGCTCCACCTCACAGGTAAACACGATGTACCAATGCTCTCCCTCTCGTTTGACCGTGGCGGTCTTGAGCCTGCCTTCCAAGGGGCGGTGCAGCTTGACCTTCACCGAGCCGATGCCGTAGAGGAGCACCCGCTTCCCGCCCCCCTGGAGTTTGACCCCGGTGGTGCCCGCCTGGGGGAAGGTGAAGCTGTCGTAGCGCCCCTTCCCCTTGAAGCGGGGGTATCCCGCTTTCTGTCCCGCCTTGACCCGCCGGAAGAAGCCCTGAAAGGCTCTGTCCACCCGCTCGATGACGTTCTGCAAGACCTGGGAGTGGACGCCCTTGTACTCCGGCAGCTCGGTGCGTATCTCGGGCAGATACCTCTTCTGTTCGTAGAAGCCGACCGTCTTGCCCGCCTTGCGGTAGGCCTCTCTACGCTCCTGCAAGGCCGCGTTGTACAGGCTGCGGCACAGCATCAGCGTCCGGTCCAAGTCCCGCAGTTGGGGCTGGGTCGGATAGAGGCGGTACTTGAAAGCTTTAAGCATCGTCGTCCTGGTATTTGCGCTGGGACTCGATGTAGCGCTGGATGGCCTGAGCCGAGATGTTCCCGGCGCTGCCCACATAGAAGGAGGGCGTCCATAAATGACCGCCGCCCCTGCCCCGCCGTAGCTTTGGGAACTCTTGCAGGATGCGCCGAGCCGATACGCCTTTCAGAATCTTCGCCACGTCCGAGGGGGCCCACTTGGGCGGCACGGAGAGGAACAGATGCACGTGGTCGGGCATGACCTCCATTCCCAGCACTACCCAGTCCCTCATCAAGCACGTCTCCCGCAAC
Organism: Thermus thalpophilus; assembly: GCF_022760915.1. Lineage (NCBI taxonomy): Bacteria > Thermotogati > Deinococcota > Deinococci > Thermales > Thermaceae > Thermus > Thermus thalpophilus. The sequence goes on from NZ_JAKTNS010000010.1 coordinate 65,563, forward strand.
ACCTGCATCAGCCGTTCGCGCACTTCGCCAAAGAAGGCATGTCTGCGGTACTTGGGGGTGAATACCAGATGGTAGTTCAGGTTGTAATGGCTGTGACGTGTAGTGCGCTCTTCCGGCACTTACACATGATACCACAAAATGACCGCCCACCATGCTGTGTGCCCCAAAGGGGCACGTGGGGGAGTCCATGTATCCCCGGTTTGGTCACGGGCAGAGCCCGTATCTTGCAAACCGGGGGATTATAGCTCCCCCACACCCCTTCCTTTCTCTAAAATGGCTCCATGGCCCTGGATTTCCCGGCAAGCCCCCTGGCCCCCGCCCTCCGCCTCCTGGAGGAAGGGCGGGACCGGGAGGCGGAAGCCCTCCTCCAAACTTCCCAAGAAGGCCTCCCGGAGGCCGAGCGCCTGGCCCTTCTAGGCTTCGTAGAGGCCCGTAAGGGGAACCTTCGGGCCTACCGCGCCCTGGCCCTGGAGGCCGCCCGAAGGGCCCAGACCCCCCTCACCCTCTACCACCTGGGCCTGGCCCTCCCTCCAAAGGCGGGGGCCCTGGCCCTGGAGGAGGCCCTCCACCGCTTCCAGGGAGACCCCAAGGCCGAGGCCCGCCTCGCCTTCGCCCTGGCCCGCGCCCTAAGGGGGCTTGGCCGCCTCAGGGAGGCCCTGGGCTACGCCGCTTTTGCCCTTGCCCGGGGCTTTGGCCCCTTCGCCCTCCTGGAGTGGGCCTGGCTCGCCCTCCTCGCCGAGGAGGACCCTCCCCTCCCCGACCTCCTCCGGCAGGTGGAACTCCTGGCCCTGGAGGGGGGCACGGGGCTCTACGCCCGCTTCCTCATGGCCCACCTGCGCTTCCTCCAGGGGGAGGAGGCCTCGGGGAGGGCCTACCTGCGGAAGGCCCTGGGCGAGGCCCCTCTTCCCGCCCTTCCCTACCTCGCCCCCGCCGGGGTGCGCCTCCTGGGGAAGGAGGTCCTCCCCTTCCTCCTGGCGGCGAGGCCCTGGGCCAAGGAGCCCCTCACCCAGGCCCTCCTCGCCTTGGCCGAAGGGCTCTACCGGGAGGACGAGGAAGGGGTGGCCAAGACCCTGCCCCTCCTCCTGGAGGAGGTGGCGGAGGAGGCCATGCGGGGCCTCCTCTTCCTGGGAAGGCCCCACCCCCTCCTGGGAGAGCTCTCCCGGAGGGGGCAGGAGCTCCTCTGGGCCGCAAGCCCCTCGGCCCACTTCCAGGCCCTGGGAGAGCCAAGGCTTGGGGGCAAGCCCCTCCCCCTGCGCCAGGCGGAGCTCCTCGTCCTCCTCCTCGCCCGGAAGGAGGGGTGGAGGGGGGAGGAGCTGGCCCTGGCCCTCTACGGGGAGGCCAACGGGCCCGCCCTCCGCATGGAGGTGCTCCGCCTGAGGCAACGGGGGCTTGCCGTGAAAAGCCGGCCCTACCGCCTGGCCCAGGCCCTACAGGCGGACTTCTTGGAGGTATGGGGGCCCTGCGTCAAGGAGACCTGAGCGGGGCCCTTGCCCGCTACCGGGGCCCCCTCCTCCCCCAGAGCCAGGCCCCGGGGGTGGAGGCCCTGAGGGCGGAGCTGGAAGAGGCCCTGAGGCGGGCGGTCTTGGCCCAGGGCGAGGTGGAAAGCCTCTTCCTCCTGGCCGAGCGCCTGGGGGAGGACCTGGGGGTCTGGGAGGCCCTCCTGGAGAGGCTACCCTCCCAAGACCCCCGCCTTCCCATCGCCCAGGCCCGGGTGGAAAGGCTCAGGAGGGAGTGGGGCCTCTAAGGTACCCCAAAAGGTATTCCCACAGCCCCGGCTTGGGCATCCCATGTTGCAAAGCCGAAGTGGCGCTTAGAGCCCAAGCCCCGGGGGCGAGCAGTGGGGGGCGAGGCACTGGGGAAGGACCCCAGAGCCCCCGAGTAGGGCGAGGAGAAGCCACAGGAGCCGCACACCTGAAGGCTACCCCGGCCCATGTAACCTCCACGTAACGCCCTAGAGTCTTTATGAGAGCTTTCTGAGTTACGCGGGCGTTACCTTCCTCTTGCTACCCTGAGGCTAACCCGTAAGGGGGTGAAGGAGATGCTCAAGGAAGTGCAGGAGGTCAAGGTCGGCGGCCGGACGCGGCGGGTTTACGTGAGGCCCTTCGCCTGGGGTTTGAAGAATCCCTCCCACATGGAGTGGACCCCAGACGGCAGGCTTTTGGTTTCCGAACACACTGCGGGCACTGTTCGGGACATTACAAAAGGGGGGGACGCTTCGGAGGCTAAACCTTTGGTGTACAATCTACAGGGTCCCGCTGCTATTCGCCCTACTGAGGACGGCAAGGTTCTCGTTGTGGAAACGTGGGGAGGAGCTATTGCGGATATCGCCGGAGGGGGTGATGCAACAAAACTACCTAAATTAGCCGAAAACCTAAAGGGCCCCTACACCCTAGCCGTGCTGAACCTAGGGAAAAAGGGGGAGACCTTTTTTGTAAGCGAAAGTTCCTCTTCCTTCATGACACAAATCACCCGTCTAAGTCTAGGTGACCATGAGCGAGAGCCCAAAGCTTTTATCCTAGACATACCTGCCCGACATGGTGAGCCTGGGCTGACCCCCCCAGAGTCATGGCCCGACAAGTGGGAAAAGTATGCAGCAGCAGGATGTGTCAAAAATTGGATTGACGATGCTGCTGGAAGGGGCTTCTTCTACCTCGCTGTAGGAAGCCTGGGCCAAATCTTCCGCATAAATCCGGATGAATTGCCGGAGAAAATTACCTACTCTGAGTTGGTTGCCCATCCGAATGCGTTGGTAGCCTGGGGGCTTCATCGCCTAGGAGGGATGCGGTTTCATCCCTCATCCGGATTGCTCTTTGCCGTTCAGCCAGAGATGGGAGAAGTCATTGCCGTAGACCCCGCTCAACCTGGCAATTACCACTTCCAGCCTCCCGTTGTGAGAGGGCTACGGATGCCTACTTGCGTAAGGTTCTCTCAAGACTCGGAGAAAATGTACGTTTGCTCCTCTGCTGACGGGGTGGTCTGGGAAGTAGAGGGTTTCTTGACTTAGCTGAGGGTGTTCTTATTAGCCACGATCCTGTTTTTGGCCAGCTGCGCTGGGGGGGCCGTAGGCACCGCGGCCTCCCTCCACCTCGCTCGCTTAGACAACCCCTTCTACCTGGGTCTGCAACACGCCATCGGTTGGGGTGCCTCCGTCTTAGCCCTCTTCACAGGCTACCTTCTAGATCGGACGGACCGCAAAAAAGCCCTCAGCTTCGGGCTTCTCTCTGGCAGTCTCCTGCGCTTTCTTTTAGGAACAAGCCTCGGCCTCATTGGTCCATGGACCTTTCTCGGCCTTTACCTGGTAGACAACATCCTTGAGCTTCTTCTGGAGGTCCGGGTCCTGGTCCCTAGACTCGTGCCGCAGGAACGGGAGAAGGCCCATGGGCGTCTTTACACGGCAAGTCTCCTTGCTGACCTTCTCGGCGCCCCCTTAGGCGCCTTCCTCTTCGTCCAGAATCCCTCCTGGCCCTTTTTCCTCGGGGGCGCGCTAGGCTTTGTGGCCATTCACTTCGCCGCTAGGCTCCCTCCCACCGACATTCCGCACCCCTCTCCCTTGGCCTTAGGATTTTGGGATGGAAACCACACCCAACCTACAGGTGTACGACC
>NZ_JAKTNS010000110.1:0-614 GCF_022760915.1 Thermus thalpophilus
GTCAGCCGGGGGTGGGGGATAAGGGTGTCCCCCTGTAAGGGTGGGCTTCTCGCCCTGAGATTCGTGTCCTTCCGGGCCCGCAGGCCCTTCCGGCCACCGCCCGGGAACCCCCCGCGGGGAGCTCCGGGCTTCCCGTCTCCCGGTTTCTGGGCCCGGGAACGCCCCCTCCTGTACGGCCGGAGGACGCCGTGGCTGGCCCGTTTGGCCGGCCTTCGCCGCCACGGTTAGGCCCGTGGCCACCACCGCGTTGAGGCCCGCGGCCAGCCGGCACTCTGGCAGTTCCCTTCCCCCCCTGTGAGGCCGGGGGACCACGGCGACTCCCGCTGCGCCCTTTCGGGGCGACCTTCTCGGCCAGGCCGACCTCCCGGTCAACCCCTTCTCGGCCCTGTCGCCCCCTGGCGTTTTGGGACGCCGCCTGGCGGTCGCCGCCACGGATAGGCCCGTGGCCGCCACGCCCACCTCCTCGCCAGGATCCGCCTCCTCCCGGAGGCCTCCCCTGGGGGAGGCCAAGCGCCTTTTCCTGCGACACCTGAGGCTTCACGCCCCAGAACTTCCGAGTCCCTCGGGTACTCCACCTTCCCCTCGGGATCCCTCTCCCGGTTGTCGGGGCAGGG
>NZ_JAKTNS010000111.1:0-603 GCF_022760915.1 Thermus thalpophilus
GGGCGTGGCGGGAAAGGTGGCCACCACGTACCGCCACACCCATCCACCCTCGGGAAGCGGGTACCGGTACCAGGACACATAGACGGGAAACCGCAGACCCCGGAGGTACACCCGGCTCCCCTGGCGGCGCAGCTGGGAGAGGGCAAGGCCCCCCACCGTCTTGCGGTCCCGCCGCATCCCCACGATCACCTCCAGCCCCATGCCCCTCGCCCCCGCCAGGAAGCGGAGGGTGCCGAAGGCGGCATCCGCCACCACCAAGAGGCGGAAGGCTTTGGGAAGCCAAGGGGGCGGGACGGGGAACCGACCCCGCTTCGCCAGGGTGACCAGGTCCAGGACCACCAGGAGCCTGGGCTTGGGGCCTCGCCTCCTCCCCACGGGCGCGGCGGGTGCGGCGGGGGACTTGGTGGGGCTGTGCTGGGGCCTGGCTTTGCCGTGGCTTTGGAGGAGAAGGAGGAGGAGGGCTTTGAGGGAGGCTTGGAGGTGGGGGCTGGACAGGCGGGCCAGGATGGCGGAAAGTAGGGATTGGGCTGTGGTCGTCATCCTACCCGTCATAAGACGGGAACCCCACAGCCCTTTTCAATACCCCCGGTTGCATATCCTTGA
>NZ_JAKTNS010000112.1:0-567 GCF_022760915.1 Thermus thalpophilus
GAGGGGGGTTGGTAAGGTATGCCAACCAAAACCCCCCTCCTGCAGGCTACCACAACCTGGGTCCACACGGTCTTCCGGTCCCTCAGGAAACCCGCGCGCACCAACCTGGCCCTCTTCCTCTCCGCCCTCCTCTCCGGCCCCCTAGACCCCACCCTCTCCGACCTCGCCCGCAGAACCCCCCTCCCCACCCTGGCCCAAAGCCGTCTCAACCGCCTCTGGCGCTTCCTCCACCACCCCACCCTGCAAAACCCCTGGACCCTCACGGCCCACCTCCTCCCCCTCCTGGCACCCCGCCTCGCCCAAGGAAACCTGCTCCCCCTCCTCGTGGACTGGACCCCAGGGGAGGATGGCAAGCACCAGGTCCTGGTGGCCGCCCTCCCCAAGGGGGGGAGAGCCCTGGGGTTCGCCTTCGCCCTCCACTCCCTCTCCCCCTTCCCCAGCCAGAACCGGGTGGAGGAAGCCTTCTTCCACCGCCTGGGCCGCGAGGTCCAGGCCCTGGGCTATGTCCCCCTCTTCCTCCTGGACCGGGGCTTTGACCGGCTCTCCCTCATGCGGCGGCTCCAGGAA
>NZ_JAKTNS010000113.1:0-563 GCF_022760915.1 Thermus thalpophilus
GAGTGGAACCTGACCAGGCGCTACTGGTTTGACACCCTGGCGGGGCTTCTGGCCTCCGTTCTCTTCTTCTACTCCATGGTCCTCGGCCTGGAGAACCTGACCCCCGAGGGGCTGGCGAGCCTGGGCCTGGACCTGGGCCCCCTCCTCCTGGTCTTCGCCGCCTTCAACCTGGTGGTGGGCACCTTTCAGTCCATCGCCTATTCCGTCCAGTCCGAGGCCGCCTTAGGCACCCTGGAGCACCTGGGCCTGGCCCGAGGAGGGCTTCTCCGACAGCTCCTCCTGCGCGCCCTCGTACGGGGACTTCAGGGCATCACCACAAGCGCTCTTGTCCTCCTTCCCCTCGCCCTTCTCCTCGGGGTGCGGCTCGCCCCCGCCCCCTGGTGGCCTTTGAGCCTTTTGCTTCTCTACCTCGCCGCCCTAGGCTTCGCCCTGGGCATGGGAGCCCTCGCCCTTCACTTCAAGCAGGTGGAGGGCTTCTTCACCATTGTCCAGTTCCTCTTCCTTCCTTACTTCTTCTCCCTGGTTCGCTTCGCTCCCTGGATGACCCCCCTCCCCTTTGCCCC
>NZ_JAKTNS010000114.1:0-526 GCF_022760915.1 Thermus thalpophilus
CCTCGTGGGCCACATGAAGGCCCTGGGGAACCTGCCCATGTTCAGCGGGGTGTGGGCGCAACTCCAGGAGATCCGCAAGCGGGTGCAGAAGCTCTGGGGGGACCGGCACCTGCGGGACCCCTCGGGCCAATGGAAGGCCCCGCCCTGGCGGAAGGCCGTGGAGGCGTGGCCCAAGGTTCCCCTCTCCCCCATCGGGATGCGCCTCTACCCCGAGGAGCCCCCGCGGACCCTCGGGGAGTGGTGGGCGATGCACCGGAAGGGGGGTGGGGCGTGATCCGGAGGCTGGCCCGCCTCCTCAGGGAGGTGGCCCGGGGCCTCCCCGACCCCGATGAGGACCCCGACCTGGGGCCCTTCTGCACCTACCTGCGCCAGCGGTACGGCCGCCACGCCCTGGACCTCCCCCCCGAGGCCTGGGAGGAGGGCCTTTTGGCGCTCATCGCCGAGACCATCGCCGAGGGGTGGGACCGCTATGGGGCCCCCTCGGCCGCCCGGGATCCCGAGGGGGAGGGGTACATCGCCAGCGCCG
>NZ_JAKTNS010000115.1:0-523 GCF_022760915.1 Thermus thalpophilus
GGAGTGGTTCCCCCATTCTTATGCCTCCCGTCTCACATGTGTAGGGCCGGGTACATGTGGTGTGGGCCTGACCTCTCATCACTTTTCCCACCCCTGTACCAGTTGCTGAAGAAGACCTGTGAGCGTCCTCACCGCCACACTCCTCAGGGAGGGGGGCCCCTGGGTCAGAAGGAGGCGGGCTAGTCGGAAAAGGCTCTGCCGCTCCGGATGCGCCACCACCTTCGGCCACCACTCCCCGCCCCGCAAGGCGGCCCCCAACAGAACCAAGAGCACCATCCCTAGGAACAAAAGCCAAAGCCATCCCCTAAGGCTTCCCTCCGTCCTGAGCCCGTGCCGGTCCAGCCCAAACCCCCGCCCCTTCAGGTCCCGGAAGGCCAGATACCAGGGCTCCCGCTTCCCCTGGGCCAGGAAGAGCCCCACCTCCACCTCCCCCCCGCCCCGCCCAAAGAGACGAACCCGCTGGCGCTCGGGCCTGGGCACCTCCGGGTAGCGCTCCCCCAGGAGGAAGCGCTCCCCCGTTTCC
>NZ_JAKTNS010000116.1:0-517 GCF_022760915.1 Thermus thalpophilus
CAGGAGCGGTATGCCCCCCGTACACAGACTCTTACACATAACTCTTGACACGACCGACCACCTTCGGCCAGGTGGACCTGAAGGTCCCTAGGGATCGGGAATCTCGGTATTACCCGGCTTTCCTTAAGCCCTACGTCCGCCGCCTGGTGGACGTGGGGGAAGTGGCGGTAGCCCTTTACGCCGCCGGGGTCAGTCAGCGCAAGGCGGCCGAGATACTGAGCCTGCTCTTAGGCCACCGCTACTCCCACGAGACCCTGAGCGCCCTGACGGACGAGGTCCTGGAGGCGGCAGGAGCCTTCCGCACCCGGCCTTTGCCCGAGGAGATGGCCTTCGTCTACCTGGACGGGCTTTCCCTAAAGGTCTTCAGGGAAGGAGAAGGGATCGTACGGGAAAGCGTGTATGTGGCCCTGGGCATCGCCCCTAATGGGGAGAGGCGGGTCCTGGGGTTTTGGCTGTTGCCCACGGAGAGCGCCCTGGGATGGGAGGGGGTCCTGGGGGAGCTTTGGCAGCGGGGCCT
>NZ_JAKTNS010000117.1:0-506 GCF_022760915.1 Thermus thalpophilus
ACATGGGCAGGTTCCCCAGGGCCTTCATGTGGCCCACGAGGGCCCTCCAGTCCCCTTCGGCGGCGTAGGCCAGGGCCTCCTCTAGGAGAGCCCGGTGGAACTCCTTGGTGAGGAACCATGTCCACCGCCCACGCTGGTCCGGTTTGAGCACGTACGTGGCCCGCCAGGCCTCCTTCCTCCACGCCACCCAGGTAAGGGGGCGGTCCTCCACCCGCTGCATCCTCTCCCCGGGGAGCTCTTGGGTGGCCAGGAGGAGCATGGGCCAGGTGGGGGGAGGGTCCTCCGGGGGCATCACGCTCACCGGGGCCAGGAGGAGGTGGGCCACGGGGAGGCGGGCCTCCTTCCGGATGGCCCGGGCCTTGGGGGCGATGAGGACCGCGTGTTTCTCGTCCAGCTTCTTCACGGCGGCCAAGACCTTCTCCACGGGGGCCGTCTGGACCTGCCACCAGGTGTACCCGTCCCGGCTCACCAGGCGCAGGGCCTGGGCCAGGAGGGCCGTCTGGCCT
>NZ_JAKTNS010000118.1:0-500 GCF_022760915.1 Thermus thalpophilus
CCTGAGCCCGTGCCGGTCCAGCCCAAACCCCCGCCCCTTCAGGTCCCGGAAGGCCAGATACCAGGGCTCCCGCTTCCCCTGGGCCAGGAAGAGCCCCACCTCCACCTCCCCCCCGCCCCGCCCAAAGAGACGAACCCGCTGGCGCTCGGGCCTGGGCACCTCCGGGTAGCGCTCCCCCAGGAGGAAGCGCTCCCCCGTTTCCATTTCCACCTCCCGGTGGGCTTGCCTTGCAAACCTCGTCTACGGTATACATCCTAGCGCCATGGGCAAGCGCGGCTTTCCCCGGCGAGAACCGAGCCCCAAAGAGGTCCTCACCCACTGCCTCCGCCTCGCCCAGGAGGTGGCCCCTCCCACCCCCACGGGCCGAAGGGGGAGACCCTGGCGCTACCCCCACGCCCTCTACCTCGCCCTCCTCCTCTTCCGCGCCTTCTACGACCTCACCTACCGGAAAACCGAAGCCGTAGTCCAAGACCTGATGGAAGACCCCTTCCCCTCCCACC
>NZ_JAKTNS010000119.1:0-500 GCF_022760915.1 Thermus thalpophilus
CCTCGTGGGCCACATGAAGGCCCTGGGGAACCTGCCCATGTTCAGCGGGGTGTGGAGCCAGGTCCAGGAGATCCGCCGCAGGGTGCAGAAGCTCTGGGGGGACCGGCACCTGCGGGATCCCTCGGGCCAATGGAAGGCCCCGCCCTGGCGGAAGGCCGTGGAGGCGTGGCCCAAGGCCCCCCTCTCCCCCATCGGGATGCGCCTCTACCCCGAGGAGCCTCCCCGGACCCTCGGGGAGTGGTGGGAGGCCCACCGGAAGGGGGGCGGAGGGTGATCCGGCGCCTCGCCGGGGTCCTCTGGGCCCTGGCCCAGACTCTCCCCGACCCCGAGCGGGACCCCGACCTGGGGCCCTTCTGCACCTACCTGCGCCAGAAGTACGGCCGCCACGCCCTGGACCTCTCCCCCGAGGTCTGGGAGGAGGGGCTTTTGGAGCTCATCGCCGAGACCATCGCCGAGGGGTGGGACCGGTACGGGGCCCCCTCGGCCGCCCGGGATCCCGA
>NZ_JAKTNS010000011.1:0-64366 GCF_022760915.1 Thermus thalpophilus
TCATAAGACGGGAACCCCACAGCCCTTTTCAATACCCCCGGTTGCATATCCTTGAGGGGAAGTGGATGAGTGCAAGTTTTGAGATGCCTTTCTTTTATAGGCGCCACCACCGGAAGCGGGACGGCCGGGAGCTCATCCTCTACGGGCTTACCCCTTGGGAGGAGGCGCCTTTGCCGGAAGGGGAGGAGGCCCTGGCGCCCGCCCCCCACCTCCGCTACCACCCCTTGCGGGGGGAGTGGGTGGTCTACGCCGCCCACCGCCAGGAGCGCACCTTCCTTCCCCCAAAGGAGCACTGCCCCTTGTGCCCCAGCCGGGAAGGGGCCTTCCCCACGGAGATCCCCTTTACCCGCTTCCAGGTGGCGGTCTTTGAGAACCGCTTCCCCGCCCTGGTTTCCTCCCCTCCGTCCCCTCCTTCCGGCCTTCCCGTGGCGGCGGAAGCCGCCCGGGGCCGGTGCGAGGTGGTGGTCTACACCCCCGCCCACACGGGGAGCCTGGGCACGCTTAGCGAGGAGGAGAGGCTCCTTTTGGCCTGGGTGTGGCGGGAGCGGTACCAGGCCCTCTATAGCCTTCCCGGGGTGCGCTTCGTCATGCCCTTTGAGAACCGGGGGGAGGCGGTGGGGGTGACCCTGCACCACCCCCACGGGCAGATCTACGCCTACCCCTTCGTGCCCCCCCTTCTAGAGCGGGAGAGTGCGGCCTTCCGCGAGCGGCCTGTGCTCCAGGAGCTTATGCCCCGCCTCGAGGCCTACCGGGTGGACGAGGAGGAGGGCTTCCTGGCCTTCGTGCCCCCCTTCGCCCGCTACCCCTACGAGGTCTGGGTGGCCCCCCGGGAGCGGCACCCAGGCCCCTGGACCTTTGGGGAAGGGGAGATGGCGGCCTTCGCCCGGCTTTTGGGCCGGGTGGTGGCCCGCTACGACGCCCTCTTTGGCGAGCCCTTTCCCTACGTGATGGTCTTCCACGCCGCCCCCTTGGGGGAGGAGCGCACCTTTCACTTCCACGTGGAGTTCTACCCTCCAAAGCGCACCCGGGACAAGCTCAAGTTTTTGGCGGGAACGGAGCTTGGGGCGGGGACCTTCGTGGTGGACGCCCTGCCCGAGGACACGGCGCGGCGGCTTAGGGAGGTGTTATGAGCTACCTTTTGGCCCTAGACCAAGGCACCACGTCCAGCCGGGCCATTCTCTTCACTTTGGAGGGGAGGCCCGTTGCGGTGGCCCAGCGGGAGTTCCGGCAGATCTATCCGAGGCCCGGGTGGGTGGAGCACGACCCCCTGGAGATCTGGGAGACCACCCTGTGGGCGGCCAGGGAGGTGCTGCGGCGGGCGGGGGTGGAGGCCCGGGAGGTGTTGGCCCTGGGCATCGCCAACCAGCGGGAGACCACCTTGGTGTGGGAAAGGGATACGGGGCGGCCCCTCCATAACGCCATCGTCTGGCAGGACCGCCGCACGGCTCCCCTTTGCGAGGCCCTGAGGGAGCGGGGACTAGAGGGGCTCTTCCGGTCCCGCACCGGGCTTCTTTTGGACCCCTACTTCTCCGCCAGCAAACTCCTGTGGCTTTTGGAGAACGTCCCAGGGCTAAGGGGGCGGGCGGAGCGGGGGGAGGTGTGCTTCGGGACCGTGGACACCTGGCTCCTCTGGCACCTCACGGGGGGCCAGGTCCACGCCACCGACCCCACCAACGCCAGCCGCACCCTGCTTTTCAACCTCCAGAGCCTCACCTGGGACGAGGAGCTTCTCGCCGCCTTGGAGATCCCAAGGGCCCTTCTCCCCGAGGTGCGCCCCTCGGACGGGGACTTTGGGACCACCCTTCCCGAACTCCTTGGGGCCCCCCTGCCCATCCGAGGGGTTTTGGGGGACCAACAGGCGGCCCTCTTGGGGCAGGCGGCTTTGGGGGCGGGGGAGGGGAAGTGCACCTACGGCACCGGGGCCTTCCTCCTCCTGAACACGGGGGAGCGGCCGGTGTTCGCCGAGGGGGGCCTTCTCACCACCCTGGCCTGGCACCTCCGGGGGCGGGCCACCTACGCTTTGGAGGGGAGCGTCTTCGTGGCGGGGGCGGCGCTGGGATGGCTTCAGGAGGTGGGCCTCCTGGGGGAGAGCGCCGAGGCGGGACGGCTGGCCCAGGAGGTGGCGGACACGGGGGGCGTCTACTTCGTCCCCGCCTTCACGGGGCTGGGGGCCCCCTACTGGGACCCCTACGCCCGGGGGGCCATCCTGGGGCTCACCCGGGGCACGGGACGGGCCCACCTGGCGCGGGCGGCCCTGGAGGGGGTGGCCTTCTCCGTGCGGGACGTGGCCCTGGCCATGGCGGGGGCGGCGGGGCTTCCCCTCAAGGCCCTGAAGGCGGACGGGGGCATGGCGCAGAGCGACGCCTTCCTGGCCATCCAGGCGGACCTCCTGGGGGTGCCGGTGCAGAGGCCGAAGACCACGGAGACCACCGCCTTGGGGGCGGCCTTCGCCGCGGGGATGGGGTCGGGGGCGCTTGCCCTTGAGGACCTCCCCGCCCTGTGGCGGGAGGAGGCCCGCTTCCTCCCCCGGATGCCGGAGGGGGAACGGGCGCGGCGTTACCGCCTCTGGCGGAAGGCGGTGGAGCGGGCCCGGGGCTGGGCGGAGGAGGGGTGATGCCCTGGGAACGGGAGGCGCTTTGGGAAGGGCTTAAGGAACCCCTGGACCTCCTCATCCTGGGGGGCGGGGCCACGGGGGCGGGGGTCCTCTGGGAGGCCACCTTGAGGGGCCTCAAGGCCGCCTTGGTGGAGGCCAGGGACTTCGGCGCGGGGACGAGCTCCCGCTCCACCAAACTCCTCCACGGGGGCGTGCGCTACCTGGAGCTGGCCCTTAAGCGCCTGGACCGGCGGCAGCTCAAGCTGGTAATGGACGCCCTCCACGAGCGCCGGGTGGTGATGGACCTGGCTCCCCACCTGGCCCACCCCCTCCCCCTCCTCACCCCCCTCTTCCGCCCCCTGGAACTCCCCTACTACGGGACGGGCCTCATGCTCTACGACCTCCTTTCGGGGCGAAGACGCCTCGGCCCCACCCGCTACCTCCCCCCCCAGGCGGTGGCGGCCCACTTCCCCCAGCTGCCCAAGACCCTGGGGGGCATCCTCTACTGGGACGGGCAGTTTTTGGACCACCGCCTCACCCTCGCCCTCCTCCTCTCCGCCCTCCACCGGGGGGCCACTGCCCTGAACCACGCCGAGGCCACCGCCTTCCTCCTCCAAGGGGGAAGGGTGGCGGGGGCGGTGGTGCGGGACCGCCTCACGGGGAAGGAGGTGGAGGTCTACGCCAGGGCGGTGGTGAACGCCACCGGCCCCCTCACCGACCGCACCCGCCACCTCCTGGACCCTGACCTCCCCCCCCTCCTCACCCCCTCCTCCGGGGCCCACCTGGTCCTGGACTACCCCTTGCGGATGGGCCTCCTCCTGCCCAAGACGAGGGACGGCCGGGTGCTTTTCCTCCTGCCCTACCGGGGCAAGGCCCTCCTCGGCACCACCGACCTCCCCGCCGAGGCCACTTCTTGCCCCCTCCCCCGGGAGGAGGAGGTGGCCTACCTCCTGGAGGAGGTGCGGCCCTACCTGGGGGACCTCTCCCCCCACATCCGGGCGGTCTGGTCCGGGCTCCGGCCCCTGGTGGGGCGGGGGGAGACCAGGCTTTTGGTGCGGGACCACCTCATCGCGGAGGAGCGGGGGCTCTACACCCTCACCGGGGGCAAGTGGACCACCTTCCGCCTCATGGCCAAGGACCTCTTGGACCGCCTGGACCGGGACCTGAGCCTGGGGCTTCCCGCCTCCACCTCCCACGCCACGCCCCTATGGGGGGCGGGGCCCAAGCCCGCCTTGGACCTTCCTTCCGAGGTGGGGGAGTACCTCTACAGGACCTACGGGAAGGAGGCGGGGAGGGTGGCGGCCTTGGGGGATAGGCCCCTTGTGCCCGGGCTTCCCCACCTGGAGGGGGAGGTGGTCTACGCCGTGCGGGAGGAGCTGGCCTGGAAGCCCCTGGACGTTTTGGTGCGGCGGATGGGCCTTGGGCTTTTGGACCAGGAGAAGGCGAAGGAGGCCCTGCCCCGGGTGGTGGAGCTCATGGCAAGCCTCCTGGGCTGGGACCAGGGGCGGAAGGAGGCGGAGCGGAAGGAGGCCGAGGCCGCCTTGCCCGGGCTTTGCTAGCCCTCCTCCGCCCGCTGCACCGCCTGAGTTTCCCGCAGGATGGCCCGCACCCTTTCCCCGGGGATGGTCTCCTCCCGGAGGAGCTCCTCCGCCAGGCGGTGCATGGCCTCGGCGTGGGCCAAAAGCACCTCCCGGGCCCGGGCGTAGGCCTCGTCCAGGATCTTCCGGATGTCCTGGTCAATGAGGCGGGCGGTTTCCTCGGAGTGGTCCTTTTTCTTGGCGATCTCCTCCCCCAGGAAGATAGGGCCGGAGTCCGACCCCCAGGCGATGTTCCTAAAGTGCTCCCCCATGCCCCAGTCCAGGACCATGCGCTTGGCGAGCTGAGTGGCCCGCTTGAAGTCGTCCTGGGCCCCGGTGGTCACGGTGCCGGTGAAGAGCTCCTCCGCCACCCGGCCCGCCATGAGGACGGAAAGCTCGTCCATGAGGTGTTCCCGGGAGACCAAAACCCGCTCTTCCGGCTTGCTCCACCGGGCCCCCAGGGCCATGCCCCGGGGCACGATGGACACCTTTTCCGTCTTGTCGGCGTGGGGCAGGACCTCCCCCACCACGGCGTGGCCCGCTTCGTGGTAGGCCACGGCCCGCTTTTCCTCGGGGGAGAGCTTGAGGGCGGGGCGCTCCAGGCCGAGGACAATCTTGTCCAGGGCCTTGAGGAAGTGGTCCTTGCGGATTTTCTTTTCCCCGTCCCGGGCGGCCAGGAGGGCGGCCTCGTTCACCAGGTTCTTGAGGTCGGCCCCGGAGAAGCCGGGGGTGAGGTGGGCGAGCTCCAAGGCGTCCACGTCCTCGGCGATGGGTTTGCCCCGCATGTGGACGAGGAGGATGTCCTTCCGTTCCTCCAAAGAGGGAAGTCCCACCACCACCTGGCGGTCAAAGCGCCCCGGGCGCAACAGGGCGGGGTCCAGGATGTCGGGGCGGTTGGTGGCGGCGAGGACGATGACGGAGGTGTCCTTCTCAAACCCGTCCATCTCCGAAAGGATTTGGTTTAGGGTCTGCTCCCGTTCGTCGTGGCCGCCCCCGATGCCCGCTCCCCGCTTGCGGCCGATGGAGTCCAGCTCGTCAATGAAGATGATGCTGGGGGCGCTTCTCCTGGCGTCCTCAAAGAGGCTCCGCACCCGGCTCGCCCCCACGCCCACGAACATCTCCATGAACTCGCTGGCGGAAACGGAGAAGAAGGGCACCCCCGCCTCCCCCGCCACCGCCCGGGCCAAAAGGGTTTTGCCCGTGCCCGGGGGGCCCACCAGGAGGACGCCTTTAGGGATCTCCGCCCCCAACTCCAGGTACTTCTTGGGGTTCTTGAGGAAGTCCACCACCTCCATGAGCTCGCGCTTGGCCTCCTCGTGGCCGGCCACGTCCTTGAAGGTGGTGTTGACCTTGCGCTCTTTGCCGTAGAGCTTGGCCCGGCTTTGGCCAAACTGCATCACCTGGCCCGCCCCGCCTTGGGCTCGCATGAAGAAGAACCAGAAGAAGAGGATGAGGAGGAGGGTGGGGCCCACGTAGAGGAGGAGCTGGGGCCAGAAGGAAGGGGCCTTGGTCACCACCCGGACGCCGTTTTCCTCCAGGAAGCGTAAGAGATCGGGGTCCGCCACCTGGGTGGGGGGCAGGGGCACCTGGAAGCGGCGGGCCACCTGGCTGCCCCCTTGCGGGGTGGGGAAGCGCTCGGGCTCCTTGAGGGCGCCCAGGATGCGGGTTTCCTCCAGGGTCACCTCCGCCACCTTGCCTTGGCGTACCAGCTCCCGGAACTCGGTGTAGGAGAGGGTGGGGGCCGGGGGGCCGGTGAAGGCGGTGTAGGCCAGGTAGCCTAAGAGGAGCAGAAAGATCAGGGTAAAGGGGTTCAAGCGTTGCGGCAACATCTACCTCCCTTGCCCTATGGTAGCGCCTTACCGGGTGAGAGGACTGAAGGCTGTGGTATCCTCTAGCGGCGATGAGGGGGGTCCTCGAGGCCCTGCACCAGGGGGACTACGACACCGCCATAGAGCGCCTCACCCGCAAGGCCCTCTTCGGCTCCAGAGAGGAGGCCAAGGAGGCCCTGTTGCTCCTCGCCGAGGTGCATAGCCTCTACGGGGAGGAGGGGCTGGAGCGGGCCCATCGGGCCTTGGAGGAGGCTTATGAGCTCGGGGAGCTGGAGTATAACCCCCTTTACCGGGCCCTTTTGGCCGAGCTTCTGGCCCTGGAGGGGCGGAGCGAGCGGGAGGTTCTCCCCCTCTTCCTCCCCACGGAGGACCCCCGGGCCCTTTACCACCAGGCCCAGGCCCTCTTTTACCTGGGCCGCTTTGAAGAGGTCTTGGGGACGCTCAAGGAGGGGCTTCCCGCCTTCTTGGCCTGGCGGGCGGAGGTGCTAAGGGGGAGGGCCCTGGAGCGGCTTGGCCGCCACCGGGAGGCGGCCACGGCCTACGAGCGGGGGGCGGAGCTCGCCCTGGGGTTTGAGCGCTACTGGCTCCTTCTGGACGCCGCCGCCATGTGGGTGGAGGCGGGGGAAGGGGAGCGGGCCCTTGTGGCCTTGAAGGAGGCGGAGGAGGAGGTGGGGGAGATGGAAGGGGCGGAGGACGCCGCCACCCGCCACTACCTCCTGGCCCGGGCTCACCTCCTCTTGGAAAACCCCAACCGGGCCCTGGAGGAGGTGCAGGAGGCCCTGAGGAAGGAGGAGGAAAGCGGCCACAGGGCCTACGGCACCCCCCTCCTCATGGGGCAGATCCTGCAAAGGCTCGGCCGCCACGAGGAGGCCATGGGGGCTTATCGGGAAGCCCTGGCCAGGGCCCAAGGGGAGGAGCGGCCTTACGTGCTCCACGAGATGGGGGTGGCGGCCTTGGACCAGGGGGCTTTCCTCGAGGCCGAGGCGTACCTCAGGGCCCTGGTGGAGGAGGAGGGCTACCCCTACCGGGCCCAGGCCCTGGCGGACCTGGCGGAGGCCCTCTACCGCCAGGGGCGCTACCAGGAGGCGGAAACCGTGGCCAAGGAGGCCATGGCCCAAGGGGCGGAGGCGGCGGGGGAGCTCATCCTGGGCCACGTGGCCTACGACCTCATGCACCTGGAGGAGGCCCTGGCCCACTACCGCAAGGCGGCGGAGCTTTCCGAGGAGGGGAGCCGGGAGTGGGTGGGGGCCCAGGAGATGGTGGTGGACACCTTGGCCCAGTTGGGCTACCGCTTCCCGGAGGAGATCCTGGCCCGCGCCGAGGCGGTGCTGCCCCACGTCCACCCCGCCGACGAGTGGCACCAGGCCCTCCTGGCCTACCGGGAGCGGGCCGAGGCCATCCTGCGCCAGGGCCGGCGGCCCAACTAGCCCCGCCGCAAGGGGCTTAGGGCCCTGAGCACCTCCTGGGCCCGGAGGGGCTTGGGCAGGTGGAGGACCCGCAAGGGGCGGAAGAGGAGGCCCGGGGGGGTTTCGCTCACCAGGTACAAGGAGGCGAGCTTCCCCTCGGGGTGGGACCGGATCCTGCGGGCCATCTCCAGGGCCTTTTCCCCTTGCACGATGACGCCCTTGGGCCTTTCCTTGAGGAGCCTTAGGGCCATCTCCAGGTCCTTGGCCAAGAGGACGCGGAAGCGGTGGGCCTCGAGGAGGTAAAGAAGAAGCCTCCGCACCACCCCGCTTTCCGCCAGGACCAAGACCAAGGGGTCTTCCGCCAGGAGGGTGGAAGGGCGCACCAGGCCCCGGCTTTTGAGCTCAAAGAGGAGGTGGTAGACCTCCTCCTCCGGCAGGCCCGAAAGGAGGGCCACGCTCCGGGCCCGCCGCACCCCGTCCAGGTGCTCCAACACCGCCCAAGCCTCCGGGGGCAGGGGATGGCGGGTGGGGTCTTCCACCAGGTGAAAGACCTCGTCCGGGTCCACCTGGCCCCGGCGCCACTCGTCCAGGCGTCTCGCCGCTTCCATGAGGGCGGCGTCCGTGTCCAGGGTGTGGGGGAGGGCCACCTGGCTCCCCTCCGTGAGGGGCTCGGCCAGGATCTCCCCTTCCTTTTCCCCCAAAAGGGTGGCCAGGGCCTCCAGAACCTGGGCCTCCAGGGCCTCCCTTAGCTCCTCCTCCCCGATGAGGCCGAGCTCCAAGGCCAAGGCCCCCAAGGGGGTGCCGGGGTTTTCCCGGCCCTGGCGCTCCACGAGCTCCTGCACTTCCTCCAGGGTGAGGTGGCCGAGGCGCACCAGGTACTCCCCCAGGTGGGGGCCCGGCTCGGTGCGGGCGTAGAGGATGCGCCCACCCAGGAGGTGGACCCGGCCGTAGATGCGGCCCTGGAAGGCCACCACGGCGCTTTTCCGCTGGGCGGAAAGGGCTTTTAGGAGTTCGTCCAGGTCCAGTTCCTCGAGGGTGGCCCGGATCATGCTAGAGGAGGGGTTCTGCGGGGGGCGGGTAGCCCAGGTGGCGGTAGGCCCGCTCCGTGGCCACCCGGCCCCGGGGGGTGCGCTTGAGGAGGCCCTGCTGGATGAGGTAGGGCTCGTGCACCTCCTCCAGGGTCCCGGGGTCCTCCGAAACCGCCGTGGCCAGGGTGGCGAGGCCCACGGGCCCACCCCCGAAGCGGAGGATGAGGGCCTCGAGGATCTCCCGGTCCCGCTTCTCCAAGCCCAGCTCGTCCAAGCCCAGGGCCGCAAGGGCCTCCAGGGCCCGCTCCCGGGTGATGACCTCCTCCCCCGCCACCTGGGCGAAGTCCCGCACCCTCCGGAAGAGGCGCTTGGCGACGCGCATGGTGCCCCGGCTCCGCTTGGCGATCTCCATGGCGGCCTCTTCCGTGATCTCCACCCCCAGGAGCCCGGCGTCCCGTCGGATCCCTTGGGCGAGCTCTTCCAAGGAGTAGTACTCCAGGTGCTCCACGATGCCGAAGCGGCTCCTCAGGGGAGCGGTGATGAGGCCGGGGCGGGTGGTGGCCCCGATCAAGGTGAAGCGGGGAAGCTCCAGGCGGATGGTCCGCGCCGCCGGCCCCTGGCCGATGACGATGTCCATCTTGAAGTCCTCCATGGCCGGGTAGAGGTGCTCCTCCGCTTGGCGGCTCAGGCGGTGGATCTCGTCAATGAAGAGGATGTCCCCCTCCTCCAGGGAGTTGGCCAAGATGGCCGCCAGGTCCCCAGGCTTTTCTATGGCGGGCCCCGAGGTGACGCGGAGGTTCACCCCAAGCTCGTGGGCGATCACGTGGGCCAGGGTGGTCTTGCCCAGGCCGGGGGGGCCAAAGAGGAGGAGGTGCTCCAGGGGTTCCCCCCGGGCCTTGGCGGCCTCGAGGTACACCCTCAGCTTCTTTTTCAACCTCTCCTGGCCGATGTACTCGTCCAGGGTCCTGGGCCTTAGGGCGAGGTCCGGGTGCACTTCCACGCCCTTTCATGATAGCCTTATTCCCATGCGCCGGACGGTTAAGGAGTTCCGTCACGCCAAGGGCCAAAGGCTCGTTTACCTCACCGCCTACGACTACCCCACGGCCCGCTTGGCCGCGGGCGCGGGGGTGGACGCCATCCTGGTGGGGGACTCCTTGGGCATGGTGGTCCTGGGCTACCCCTCCACCGTCCCGGTGAGTCTGGAGGAGATGCTCCACCACACCAAGGCCGCCAGGCGGGGGGCGCCCGACACCTTCTTGGTGGCGGACCTCCCCTACCTCTCCTACGCCACCTTGGACCGGGCCTTGAGTGCGGCGGAGCGCCTCCTTAAGGAGGGCGGGGCCGACGCGGTGAAGCTAGAGGGGGGCGAGGAGGTGGCGGAGATCGTCCGGGGCCTCACCCGGGCCGGGGTTCCGGTCTTGGGGCACGTGGGCCTCACCCCCCAGACGGCGAGCCAGCTCGGGGGCTATAAGCTCCAGGGCAAGCGGCCCGAGGAGGCGGAGCGCATCCTAAAAGGTGCCATGGCCTTGGAGGAGGCGGGGGCCTATGGGGTGGTGCTGGAGATGGTCCCCGCCCTCTTGGCCAAGGAGATCACGGGGCGGCTTTCCATCCACACCGTGGGCATCGGGGCTGGGCCCTATACGGACGCCCAGGTCCTGGTCTTCCACGACGTGGTGGGGCTTTACGGGGAGTTCAAGCCCCGCTTCGTGAAGCGCTATTTGGAGGCGGGGAAGCTGATCCAAGAAGCCCTTGTCCAGTACGCCAAGGAGGTGCGGGAGGGGGTTTTCCCCGGCCCTGAGCATAGCTTCTAGCCCTACAATGAAGGCCGTGGTGCGCTTTCAGGCGGAAGGGGTGCGCCTGGACCAGGCGGTGGCCGAGGCCTGCGGGGTGAGCCGGGCCCGGGCCCAGGCCTGGATTGCCCAGGGCCGGGTGCGGGTGGGGGAACGGGTGGTGGAAAAACCCTCCTACCGCTTGAAGGGGGAAGAGGTCCACGTGGAGCCCCCGGAGGAGCGGCCCATGGTGGTGCCGGAGGACCTTCCCCTTCCCCTGCTCTATGAGGACGAGGACCTCCTGGTCCTGAACAAGCCCCCGGGCCTCCTCACCCACCCCGCCCCTGGGGTCTACACGGGTACCGTGGTGAACGCCCTTTTGGGCCGCTATTTGGAGGTTCCGGAAGCCCTTCCCCCCGCTCAGCCTGAACTGGTGCGCCCGGGCATCGTCCACCGCCTGGACAAGGACACGAGCGGCGTTTTGGTGGTGGCGAAGCACCCGGGGGCGGTGGAGGCCCTCTCCCGCGCCTTCCGCGACCGGCTCGTGATGAAGCGCTACCTGGCCCTCACCGAGGGACACCCCAAGGAGGGCACCCTCATCGCCCCCATCGGGCGCCACCCGGTGGAGCGGCACAAGATGCACGTGGGGGGCGTGGCTCCCCGCTACGCCGAGACGGAGTTTAGGATTTTGGCCACCGCCGGGCCCCACGCCTTGGTGGAGGCCAGGCCCCACACGGGGCGCACCCACCAGGTCCGGGTGCACCTGAAGCACCTAAAGGCCCCCATCCTGGGGGATGAGGTTTACGGCAGGAAAAGCCCCCATATCCCCCGCCAGGCCCTGCACGCCTACGAGCTCCGGATCCCCCATCCCCGCACCGGGCGCATCTTGGAGTTTGTGGCCCCGGTGCCCCCCGATATGGTGCGGGCATGGGGGGCGGTGGGGGGGGTGTGGCCGGGGGATATTCTCCTGGAAGGGTATACTGGGGCCTAATGAGCGCTTCCCAGGCCTTTCCGGTAGCGGAAAGCCTGCCCGAAGAGGCGGGCCAGCCCCGTCTCTACGTGGGGGACGCTCGGGAGGTGCTTACCCGCCTGCCCGAGGCCTCCGTGCACCTGGTTCTCACCTCACCCCCCTACTGGACCCTGAAGCGCTACGAGGACATGCCCGGGCAACTGGGCCACGTGGAGGACTACGAAGCCTTCCTGGACGAGCTGGACAAGGTGTGGCGGGAGGTTTACCGGGTCCTGGCCCCCGGGGGGCGGCTCGTCATCGTGGTGGGGGATGTGGCCGTGGCCCGGAGGCGCTTTGGGCGCCACCTGGTCTTCCCCCTCCACGCCGACATCCAGGTGCGCTGCCGGAAGGTGGGCTTTGACAACCTCAACCCCATCCTATGGCACAAGCACACCAACGCCGCCCTCGAGGCGGACCGCCCCGGGTTCTTCCTGGGCAGGCCCTACGAGCCCGGGGCCATCATCAAGACCGAGGTGGAATACATCCTCATGCAAAGGAAGCCCGGGGGCTACCGCAAGCCCACCCCGGCGCAGCGGGAGGCCTCCCGCATCCCCAAAGAACTCTTTGCCCGCTGGTTCCGGCAAATCTGGGACGACATTCCCGGGGAAAGCACCAAGGCCCACCCGGCGCCCTTCCCCTTGGAGCTGGCGGAGAGGCTCGTGCGCATGTTCAGCTTCGTGGGGGATGTGGTGCTAGACCCCTTCGCCGGCACCGGCACCACCCTCGTCGCCGCCGCCAAGTGGGGGCGGAGGGCCCTTGGGGTGGAGCTGGTGCCCCGGTACGCCGAGCTCGCCCAAAGGCGCTTTGCCCAGGAGGTTCCCGGGGGCTCCTTGGAGGTTTGGGATGGGATCCCAGGACTTGGCCCGTGAGCTGGAGGGGGTGCTGGAAGGACTGATCCACACCTCCTCCCAGGACAGCGGGCGCCAAAACCGCCTCGCTGACTACCTGATGGGGCGCTTGCGCGCGCGTCTTCCTTCCCACCTTTGGCCCTATCTGGAACCGGAAGTCCAGGTGCCAGGGTTGGCGCGGGAAAAGGCTTGGGACCTGGGGTTGGTCTACCCGATGGGGCCCACGCTTCCCAAAAAGCCCCGGCTTCTCCTTTCCCTTAAGTCCATTTTGAAAAACCCTTCGGGCTCCTGGCCCAACCGCTTGGATGACCTGGTGGGGGAGGTTTCCTCGGTGCAGATGCTTTTCCCCGAGGTGGTGGTGGGCTACGTGGTGGTCCTGGACCATGGGGCGCCCACCAAGCGAAAGGGCGTCTACAGACAACCTGAAGGGGACGAGCTTTTGCCCATCTATGCTCGCTTCAAGGACGGGCTTGCCGCTTTGGCGCGAAGGCGGCCCCCCCTTTGGGCCCAGGGGCTGGTGGAGGCCCATTGGGTCTTGGAGATAGATACAAGGAAACGGCCGCTTTTGCAAAACCCCCAGGAAACGGCCCGTGCGGGCGAGGCCTTTTTAGACCTTTTGGTGGGGGCCTTGCGCCAGCGGGAGCCCCTGCTTTTCCTAGGCCAGGGCCAGTAGCCCCTTTAGCGCCCTGCCCAGGCGGCGCACGCCCTCTTTTATGCGCGCTCGGTCCATGGTGGCGTAAGAGAGCCTCAGGGTGTTCTCCCCGCCCCCGTTGGCGAAGAAGGGGCCTCCGGGCACAAAGGCCACGTTTTCCTCTATGGCCCGTTGGAAGAGGCGCTCGGCGGAAAGCCCCTCGGGTAGCGTCATCCAGACGAACATCCCGCCCTGGGGCCGGGTGTAGCGGACCCCCTCGGGCATCTCCCGGTCCAAGGCGGAAAGCATGGCCAGGGCCTTTTCCCGGTAGGTCCTGCGGATGAGGGCGAGGCGCTCGGAAAAGCCCTCCTGCACCAGGGCGTGGACCAGCATCTGGTTGAGGACGGGGGTGTGGAGGTCGGACCCCTGCTTGGCCTGGGTGAGCTTGCGGATGGCCTCGAGGTTCCCGGCCGCAAAGGCCACCCGGAGGCCCGGCGCGAGGATTTTGGAAAAGCTTCCCAGGTAAATGACCCCCGGGTAGCCCGCCTGCCGGGCGAGCTCAAAGAGGCTGGGAAGCCTGCTTTCCCCAAAGTAGAGCTCCCGGTAGGCGTCGTCCTCCACCACCACCAGGCCCCGTTCCATGGCCATGGCCAGGAGGCGCTGGCGGGCGGGAAGGGGCATGAGGCCCCCCGAGGGGTTTTGGAAGGAGGGGATGAGGTAGAGGAAGCGGGGGCGCTCCCGCTTCAGGACCTCCTCCAAGGCCTCCAGGTCCGGCCCCTCCTCCCCAGTGGGCACGGTGAGGAAGCGGGGGCCATAGGGGCGGAAGGCCTGGATGGCCCCCATGTAGCTGGGGGCTTCCAGGAGGAGGGGGCTTCCCTCGTCCAGGAAGACCTTGCCCAGGAGGTCTAGGGCCTGCTGGCTTCCCGTGGTGATGAGGACCTCCTCCGGGTTGAGGCCGAGCCAGTCCGCCACCCAGGCCCTAAGGGGAAGGTAGCCCTCCGTGGGGCCATACTGCAAGGCCACCTCCCCCTTTTCCCGCAGGATGGCCGCCGCCTTTTCCGCCGCCAGGTCCTTGGGGAAGAGCTCGGGGGCGGGAAGCCCCCCGGCGAAGCTGATGACCCCCGGGCGCTGGGTGAGCTTGAGGAGCTCCCGGATGGTGGAGGCCTGGATGCGGCCCGCCCTTTCGCCGAAAAGGGTACTCCAGTCCAGGGTTTTCACTTACCCATTCTACGCCTTAGGGGAAAAGGCGGCGGTAAGCTTCCAGGGCGTAGCGGTCCGTCATGCCGGCGATGTAGTCGCACACCGCCCGCTCCAGGCCCTCCTCGAGGATGCGCCCCTGCACCTCCTTGGGCAGGGTTTCCGGGTAGCGGGTGTAGGCGCGGAAAAGCCCTTCCAAGGCGGTTTCGGCTTTAAGCCTTTCCCGAAGCACCTCGGGGTGGCGGTAGAAGCGCTCCAGGAGGAATGCCTTGAGCTCTTTGAGCGCCGCTTCCGCCTCCTCCGTGAGGGTGGCGAGGCGGCTGGGATGGTGGCGCACCGCCTCGGCGCTGTGCACCTGGGCCCTTTCCAGGCGGGCGTGGGTGGCCTCAATGGCGGCGGTGATGAAGTAGCCCAAAAGTTGCCGCACCAGAACCCGCCGCTCCAGCTCGGGAAGCCGCAGGAGGTCCAGCCCTTCCTCCTGGGCCAGGGCCTTGAGGAGGGGGACGTCCAGAAGCTCCTCCGGGCGCAAAAGCCCCGCCCTTAGCCCGTCGTCCAGGTCGTGGGCGGCGTAGGCGATGGCGTCGGAGAGGTCCACCACCTGGGCCTCGAGGGTGCCCTGCCCTTGGTACTGTTCCTTGAAGCCCGGGACATAGGCGGCCTCGTGGGTGGCGATCCCCTCCAGGACCTCGTAGGTCAGGTTGAGGCCGCGGAAGCCGGGGTAGCGCACCTCCAAGTGGGTGAGGATGCGCAGGGCCTGGGCGTTGTGCTCAAAGCCCCCGTGGTCCTTCATGAGCTCGTGCAGGACCTTTTCTCCCGTGTGGCCGAAGGGGGGGTGGCCCAGGTCGTGGGAGAGGGCGATGGCCTCGGTGAGGTCCTCGTTGAGGCCTAGGGCGCGGGCGATGGAGCGGGACACCTGGGCCACCTCCAGGGTGTGGGTGAGGCGGGTGCGGTAGTAGTCCCCGGCCCAACCGGGAAGCACCTGGGTCTTGTACTCCAGGCGGCGGAAGGCGGTGGTGTGGAGGATGCGGTCCCGGTCCTTCTGGTAGGGGGTGCGGAAGGAGGACTCGGGCTCGGGGTGCATGCGCCCCCGGGTGTCCCTGGCCTTTTGCGCATAGGGGGCGAGGCGGGCGGCCTCCAGCTCCAGAAGGGTTTCCCGGGGGAAGAGCATCTAGACCCGCTTGAAGAGGAGAACGGCGTTGTGGCCGCCAAAGGCGAAGGAGTTGGAAAGGGCGTAGTCCACCTTTGCTTCCCGAGGCTCGGGGACGAAGTCCAAGTCCAGCTCAGGGTCGGGGTCTTCCAGGTTGAGGGTGGGGGGGATTACCCCGTGATAAAGCGCCTGCACCGTGGCGATGGCCTCCACCGCTCCCGCCGCCCCCAGGAGGTGGCCGATCATGCTCTTGGTGCTGGAGACCATGAGGCGCTTGGCGTGCTCCCCGAAGACCCGCTTGATGGCTAACACCTCCGCCCTATCCCCCACGGGGGTGGAGGTGCCGTGGGCGTTGATGTAGCCCACGGCCTCGGGGGGCACCTGGGCGTCCTCGAGGGCCCGCTTCATGGCCAAGGCGGCCCCCTTCCCTTCGGGGTGGGGCTCGGTGATGTGGTGGGCGTCAGCGCTCCGGCCGAAGCCCACGATCTCGGCGTAGATCCTGGCTCCTCGCTTTTGGGCGTGCTCGTACGCTTCCAGGACCAGGACCCCGGCTCCTTCCCCCATGACGAACCCGTCCCGGCTTAGGGTGAAGGGGCGGCTCGCCTTATGGGGCTCCTCGTTCCGGGTGGAAAGGGCCCGCATCACGGCGAAGGCCCCGATGGCCATGGGGGTGATGGCCGCCTCCGTCCCCCCGGCAAGGACCACGTCCGCCTCCCCCAGCTGGATCATGCGGAAGGCCTGGCCGATGGCGTCCGAGCCGGTGGCGCAGGCGGTGACGGCGGTGGTGGAAGGCCCCATGAAGCCGTAGCGCATGGCGATGTGGGCCGAGGCCATGTTGGCGATCATCATGGGGATGAAGAAGGGGCTGATGCGGTTGGGGCCCCTTTCTAGGAAGACCTTGCTCTGCGCTTCCCAGGTTTCCATGCCCCCGATGCCCGTGCCCACCAAGGTGCCCACCCGCTCGGGGTTCAGCGTCCCCGGTTCCAGCCCGGCGTCCTTGAGGGCCAGCTCGGCGGCGATGAGGGCGTACTGGGCGAAGCGGTCCAGGCGCTTGATCTCCTTCTTGTCCAGGTAGGCTTCCGCGTCCACGTCCACCTCGGCGGCGATGCGCACGGGGAGCGCCGAGGCGTCAAACCGGGTGATGGTGCGGACCCCGCTTTTACCCTCCAGTTGGGCTTTGTGGAAGGCCTCCTGGCCCACCCCGATGGGGGTAAGGGCCCCGAGGCCGGTGACCACCACGCGTCGCATGGGCGCAGTATACCGCCAAAAGGAAAGCACCGGACGGGCCAAATCCCCAAAACCCGCCCGGCGCCCCCCTTAAGCCCCTAGCTTGCCCTTGATGTACGCCACCGCGTCCTTCACGGTGCGGATCTTCTCCGCCTCCTCGTCGGAAATCTCCAAGCCGAACTCGTCCTCCAGGCCCATGATGAGCTCCACGGTGTCCAGGGAGTCCGCGCCCAGGTCCTCAATGAAGCGGGCCTCGAGGGTGATCTTCTCGGGTTCCACCGAGAGCTTGTCCGCAATAACCGCCTTCACCTTTTCAAAGATCTCCTTCTCCGTCATGAAAACCTCCCTTGGGGATTTTACCACGGGGTATAGCTTAGGGCCTGGCCCCTTCAATGGGGGGTGAGCCCCCCATCCACGCACAGGGTTTGGCCGGTGATGTAGCCCGCAGCCTCGGAGACCAAAAAGGCCACGGCCTCCGCCACCTCCTCCGGGCGGCCAAAGCGACCCGCAGGGATGCTCTTCAGGTAGGCTTCCTGCACCTCCTTGGGTAGCTTCCCCGTCATCTCGGTTTCTATGAACCCCGGGGCCACGGCGTTCACCGTGATCCCTCGGGCGGCGTACTCCTTGGCCACCGCCCGGGTGAAGCCGATGAGGCCCGCCTTGGAGGCCACGTAGTTGGCCTGGCCGGGGTTTCCCAGGATCCCCACCACGCTGGTGATGTTCACGATGCGCCCGAAGCGGGCCTTCATCATGAGCTTGATGGCCTCCCGGGTGGTGCGGAAGACCGCGGAGAGGTTGGCTTCCAGCACGGCTTCCCAGTCCTCGTCCTTCATGCGGATGAGGAGGGTGTCCCGGGTGATGCCGGCGTTGTTCACCAGGGTGTCCAGGCCCCCCAGGATCTCCGCCGCCCCGTGGACCAGGCCCGTGGCGGCCTCCGCCTCGAGGAGGTTGGCCCCCAAAACCCCCACCAGGGGGCTTCCCAGCCTCCTGGCCTCCTCCGCTACCTCCTCCGCCTTCTCCCGGTTCTGCCCGTAATGGATCACCAGGGCGTAGCCCTCCCGGGCCAGCCTGAGGGCGATGGCCCGGCCGATGCCCCGGCTGGCTCCGGTGACGAGCGCTCTACGCATCCCGCACCTCCAAAGCTTTCCTTAAGCTTTCCGGATCGGTAACGGAAAGGGCCTCCACACCCTCTAGGGTGCGGGCCACGAGGCCCTTCAGGACCTCCCCGCTCCCGAACTCCAAAAAGCGCCGCACCCCCCGCCTTTCCATGTCCATTAGGATCTCCACCCAGCGCACCGGTGCGGTGATCTGCTCCAGGAGGAGGTGCCGGATGGCCTCGGGGTCCTCCTCCGGCTTTGCGGTGACGTTGGAGTAAACGGGGAAAAGGGGTTTGCGGAAGGGGATTCCTGCCAGGTCCCGGGCGAGCCGTTCCTTGGCGGGGGCTATGAGGGAGGAGTGGAAGGGGGCGGAGACGGGCAAGTAGACCACGCGGGCCCGGAGGGCCTTAAGCCTTTCCGCCGCCCGCTCCACCGCCTCCTTCCTGCCGGAGATCACCGTCTGCTCGGGGCTGTTGAGGTTAGCGATCTCCACGCCCTCTAGCCCCGCCAAAGCTTCCTGGATGGCTTCCAGAGGAAGCTTGAGGATGGCGGCCATGGCTCCCTCTCCCGGGGGCACAGCCTCCTGCATGTACCGGCCCCGGAGGCGCACCAGCCGTAGGGCATCCTCCAGTTCCAGGGTACCCGCGGCCACGTGGGCGGTCCACTCCCCCAAGGAGTGGCCAGCGGCCAGGGAAGGGGGCTGGCCTCCCTGGGCTAGAAAGGCCCGGTAGGCGGCATAGCCCACCGCCAGGAGGGCGGGTTGCTGGTTTTCCGTGAGGGTGAGGGCCTCCTCGGGGCCTTCCCACATGAGCTTTAGGAGCCCGGGCAGGGTGGCCTCGGCTCGGTCCAGCACCTGGCGGGCGGCAGGGAAAGCCTCGTAAAGGGCTTTTCCCATACCCACCTTCTGGGAGCCTTGGCCGGGGAAGAGGGCGGCGTACATTAGGCTCCCCCCCAGGTGAGGACCGTGGCGGCCCAGGTGAGCCCGGCCCCGAAGGATACCAGAAGAACGTGATCGCCTTCTTGGATCCTGCCGTCCTCCACAGCTTCCTTGAGGGCCAGGGGGATGGAGGCGGTGGAGGTGTTGCCGTAGCGGTCCACGTTCACCACCACCCGTTCCCAGGGAAGGCCCAGTCGCTCCCGGGCGGCGTCGATAATGCGTAGGTTCGCCTGGTGGGGCACGAAGACCTTGATGTCCTCCGGGGTGAGGCCGGCTTTTTCTATGGCCTCGAGGGTGGCGGTGTTCATCACCCGCACGGCGAACTTGAAGACCTCCCGCCCGTTCATGTACAGGCGGTTCCGCATGGAGGTGCCGTCGGGAAGCCGGGGGGCCACGCAGGCGTGGAAGAGCTCCTTGGCCCCCGAGCCGTCCGCCCCCAGGACGAAGGATTTAAAGCCGAAGCCCTCCCGCACCTTCCCCACCACCGCCGCTCCCCCAGCGTCCCCAAAGAGGACGGCGGTGGCCCGGTCGTTCCAGTCCAGGATCTTGGAAAGGGCCTCGGCCCCCACCACCAGAACCTTGCGGGCCAGGCCCGCCTCCACCAGGGCGTGGGCCTGGGCCAGTCCGTAGACCCACCCCGGGCAGCCCGCCAGGAGGTCGTAGGCGAAGGCGTTCAGGCCAAAGCGGGCCTGGACCAAGGCGGCGGTGTCGGGGAAAAGAGCGTCCGGGGTGTTGGTGGCCACGATGACCCCGTCCACCCCTTCCAGGGCCCCCGGGTGGCGGGCGAGGAGGTCCTCCACCGCCTTAAACGCCAGGTCCGAGGTGTACTCGTCCTCCGCGGCGATGCGCCGCTCCCGGATCCCCGTGCGGGTGACGATCCACTCGTCCGAGGTGTCCAGGTAGGCCTCAAACTCCTCGTTTTTCATGACCCTTTGGGGCGCGTACGCCCCTAAGGCCAGGATGCCGCTCATGCCGGACCTCCCGTCATGGGCCTTACTATACCTGCGCCTCCCCAAAAAAGTTGAGGCCCCGGGGAGGCCGGGGCTATGGACGTGAACGGGATTTAAACCTCCAGGACCTTGCGCCCGTCGTAGTAGCCGCACTCCGGGCAGACGGTGTGCGGGGGCTTCATCGCCTTGCACTCGGGGCAGGGGACCAGGGTCGGGGGGGTCAGGGCGTGGTGGCTCCTGCGGGCGTCGCGCCGCGCCTTGGAGGTCTTCTTCTTGGGTACCGGGTGCTTGGCCATCTCCAATCCTCCGTGGGGGGCCTTGGCCCCCGCTAAACCCCTGGTAGTATAGCAGACCCGCTAGACTTCGGGAAGGAGGTCCTTAAGCCCAGTGAAGGGGTGGGAAAGCCCCACCTCGTGGCCGCAGTCCACCAGGTTGCGGTCGGCCCCGCACACCGGGCAAAGCCCCTTGCACCCCTCCTCGCAGAGGACGGTGTAGGGCATCTCCGTCACGAAGGCCTCGGTGAGGAAGGGGAGGAGGTCCAGGTCGGGAAGCCCAAAGGCGTAGTACTCGTCTTCCTCCTCCTCGTGGAAGACCACTTCCTTGAGGCCCTCCTGGTAGCGGAGCATGTGCTGGAAATGGGCGTGGACGTGAGTGGGGGTGGGTTTGAGGCAGCGGCGGCACTCCATGAGGACCACTCCCTCCACCTCCCCGGAAAGCCAGTACTCCGGCCCGCCCACGGCGGAAACCGCCACCTTCCAGGTGGCCTCGCCCTCCAAGGGGAAGCGCTCCTCGCCCACAAGGAAGGCCTCCCGCACCACGCCCGTGGCCCGGGCCGTGCCTCCTTCCTTCAAAAGGCGGGCTAGGTTGATGCTGGTCACCTCGCGCTGTTCCATCCTTACAAGTATAGCGCGCCTTGGGTGGATTTCCTAGGGCATAAACTTCCCGGGCAACGCATAGGGCTTTCTGCTACCATGCCCCCCATGGAGCGGGTAGCGGTGGTCGGGGTGCCCATGGACCTGGGAGCGGGGCGGCGCGGGGTGGACATGGGGCCCTCCGCCCTGCGCTACGCCCGGCTTCTGGAGGAGCTGGAGGCCTTGGGCTTTGGGGTGGAGGACCTGGGGAACGTCCGGGTGCCCTTGGCGGAGACCCTTAGGGGGCGGAAGGGGCCCTACCTGGAGGAGATCCGCCAAGCGGCCCTGGAGCTAAAGGAGCGGCTTCGCGCCTTGCCCGAGGGGGTCTTCCCCATCGTCTTGGGCGGGGACCACTCCCTTTCCATGGGCTCGGTGTCCGGAGTGGCCCGAAAGCGCATTGGGGTGATCTGGGTGGACGCCCACGCCGACTTCAACACCCCGGAAACAAGCCCCTCGGGGAACATCCACGGCATGCCCTTGGCGGTGCTGGCCGGGCTCGGCCACCCCCGGCTCACGGAGGCCTTCCGGGCGGTGGACCCCAAGGACGTGGTCCTCGTTGGGGTGCGGAGCCTGGACCCAGGGGAGAAGCGCCTCCTAAAGGAGATGGGGGTCAAGGTCTACACCATGCACGAGGTGGACCGCCTGGGCGTCGCCCGCATCGCCGAGGAGGCCCTGGCCTACCTGGAAGGTCTCCCCCTCCACGTCTCCCTGGACGCCGATGTCCTGGACCCCACCCTGGCCCCCGGAGTGGGCACCCCGGTGCCGGGAGGGCTTAGCTACCGGGAGGCCCACCTCCTCATGGAAATCCTGGCCCAGTCGGGGCGGGTGAGGAGCTTAGACCTGGTGGAGGTGAACCCCATCCTGGACGAGCGGAACCGCACCGCGGAGATGATGGTGGGCTTGGCCTTAAGCCTTTTGGGGAAGCGGATCCTTTAGGGGGTTTTGGCCCTTAGGGCTTCCCCCAGGCGGCTTCCCTGGAGGAAGGCCTGGCGCAGGCGGGCGTAGCCCGGGCGGCGTTTGCGGTAGAGGAGGGGCTCGAGGGCGCTCCTCGCCCACTCGCTCACCAAGACCGGGAAGTCCAAGCCCGTGTCCCAAAAGTAGGCTTCCGCCTCCCGCCACGCCCCTTCCATGCGTCGGAAAAAGGCGGAGAGGTCCTTGGGCGGCGGGGCCTCGGGCCAGAGGAAGCCGCTCGCCACCCCCAATAGCCACGCCCCCCGGGTGGCCTTGGGCAGGCTTTGGGCCTGGAGCCGCACCCAGGCCAAGGGGTCCTTCTCCAAAAGCTCGGGGGCCAAGGGGTCTTCCACTTTGCCCTCACTCTACCTAGGCCGGGAAAAGGGCACAAGGGGGGCCAAAGCCCCCCTTGTGGGGAAGCGGGCCTAGCCCGCCGCCAGGGCTGGGAGGAGGCTTCCCGGGAAGAGGCCCAGGAGGAGGAGGAAAAGGGCCACCAAGAAGGCCACGCTCCGGGCGAGGGGCCTGGGGGCGGCCATCGCCTCGCCCTTTTGGAACACCGCCAGGCCCAGGCCCAGGTAGTAGTAGGCGCTCACGGCGCTGGTGAGGAGGGCGAGGACCAGTAGCCCCCACTGCCCCGCCCGGGCCGCCTCGGTGAAGACCAGGTACTTGCCCCAGAACCCCGCCAAGGGGGGTAGACCCAGGAGGGAAAGGGCGGCCACGAAGAGGCCAAGGCCCAAAAGGGGGTCCTTGTGGAAGAGGCCCTTGAGGCTTTCTAGGGGTACCTGGTCCGGGGAGACCTCGGAGAGCACGGCGAAGGCCAGGCCCGTGGCCAGGACGTAGGTGAGGAGGTAGAAGCCGAGGGCCTGGGCGTTTCCGGTGTAAAGGGCGAGGGCCATGTACCCGGCGTGGGCGATGGAGGAGTAGGCGAGAAGCCGCTTGGCCTCCTTTTGGCTTAAAGCGGCCAGGTTCCCCAGGAGGACGGAGAGGGCGATGAGGAGGGGGAGGGCCTCGAGGGAAGCCGGGGCCACCACCCTCAGGAGGGCGGCGAAGGCCGCCGCCTTCACCCCCGTGGCCATGAAGAGCACCACCGGGGTGGGGCTACCCTGGTAGACGTCGGGGGTCCAGAAGTGGAAGGGCGCCAGGGCCACCTTAAAGCCCAGGCCCACCAACAAAAGCCCCACCGCCAGGGCGTAGAGGGGGCCTTCCCCCGGGGTGCCCGCCAGCAGGCTCCCCGTGGCCCCGTAGAAGAGGGCGGTGCCGTAGAGGAAGAAGGCGGCGGCCAAGGCCCCGAGGAGGAAGTATTTGAGGGCGGCCTCGAGGCCCGCCCCCCGCCGCCAGGTGGCCAGGGCGTAAAGGGGCAAGGAGAGGGCTTCCAAGGCCACCAGCATCAGCACCAGGTGTTTGGTGGAGGCGAGGAGGTGCATCCCCGTGGCGGCGTAGAGCACGAGGAGGTAGAACTCAAAGCGCCGCGTGCGCACCAGCCCCACCGTCCAAAGCGCCCCCAGGAGGGCGAGGAGGGTGAAAACCCGGGAAACGCCGTCCACCTGGTAAGGCCCAAAGGCCTCCGGCCTTCCCCAGGTGGCGAAAAGGGCGAGGAGCCCCAGGGAAAGCCCCAGGATGGTGAGCCGCTTGAAGGCGGGCACGGAAACGAAGAAGCCGAGGAGGGTGAGGACCACGGAAACCGCCGCAAGGACCAAGAGCGTCATGCGCCACCTCCGAGGATGCGGGCGAAGGCCTCCGCCAAGGGTTCTAGGCCGTGGAGGAAGAAGCCGGGGAAGACCCCCAAGGCCACCAGGGCCAGCACCGCCAAGGCGGCGAAGGGCCACTCCTCGCCCCTAAGGTCGGCCACCTTCCTCCCCTCCTCTTCCCAGAAGGTCTTCTGGAAGGCGGTGAGGGCGTAGGCGGCGGAGGCGATTACCGAGAGGAAGGCGAAGCCGGCGAGCCATGGGCTCGCCTTGTAGGCCCCAAGGAGGGTCAAAAGCTCCCCTGGGAACCCGGCAAGCCCCGGGAGCCCCACCATGGCGAGGAAGAGGAAAAGGGCCAAGGCGGCAAGCCCCGGGGCGCTATGGGAGAGGCCCCGGTAGCGCCCGATCTCCAGGGTGTTTAGCCGCTCGTAGAGCTTCCCCGCCAGGAGGAAAAGCCCCCCGGTGTAGACGCCGCTTGCCGCAAGAAGATAGAGCCCCCCCAAGGCGCCCTCTGGGGTGCCGGAGAAGACGCCCAAGGCCGCCACCCCCATGTGGGAAACCCCGGCGTAGGCCAGGAGGGTTTTGAAGTCGGGGGCGGAGAAGGCCACCCAGGCCCCGTAGACCGCGGAAAGGGCCGCCAGGAAGAGGAGAAGCCCCTGGAGCTCGGCAAAGCCTTCGGGGGCCAGGGGGATGGCGTAGCGGAAGAAGGCGAAGACCCCCACCTTGTACAGGGTGCCCATGGCGTCCGCCAGGCCTGCGGGGTGGTTTTCCCGGTGGAAGAGGGGAAGCCAGGCGTGCACAGGGAAGAGGGGCGTTTTGATGGCGAAGGCCAGGGCGAAGCCGAGGAAGACCCAGAAGGCGGCCTCGCCCCGCACCGGGTGGGCCAGGAGGTCCTTGAGGAGGAAGGTGGGGCTTCCCCCCAAGGCCTTCACCGCCAGGATGGCGGCCAGCATGGGCAAGGAGCCCGCCAGGGTGAAGAGGAGGAAGGTGTAGATGGCCCTAAGCCGCCCCTCCCCCCCGTAGAAGAGGAGCATGAGGAGGGCGGGAATCAAGGCCGCCTCAAAGAAGAGGTAGAAGACGAGGAGGTCCAGGGCGGCAAAGAGCCCCAAAAGGAGCCCCTCCATGAGGAGGGCGAGGCCCAGGAAGCGGCCTTCCACCCGGGCCACCAGGGCCCCGAGGAGCACCGTGAGGGCCACCGTGAGGAAGAAAAGGGCGGAAAGCCCGTCCAGGGCGAAGGCCCAGTAGACCCCGGCCTGGGGCACCAGGGGCAGCTGGACGGCGAAGGTTTCGCCCCCCCGGTGGGCCAAAAAGAGCCCCAGGTTGAGGAGGAAGGAGGCCAAAGCCCCAAGGACGCCCAGCGCCCGGGGGGCCCCCAAGAGGAGGAGCGCCCCGAAGAGGATGGGTAGAAGAATGGCCAAGACTACCACCGCATCACCCCCAAGAGGACCAGCACGCCCAAGACGAAGAGGAGGGCGTACACCCTAAGGTAGCCCGCCTGGAGCCGGGCCACGCTCTGCCCCAGACCCCGCACCGCGCCCCCCAGGCCGAAGTAACCCCTAAGGAGGCCCAAGTCCCCCTGGAGGAGGGCCTCGGCCAGGGCTTTCAAGGGGTTCACCAAGAGGGCGTTGTACACCTGGTCCACGTAGAAGCTCTCCCGGCTCGCCCGCTCAAAGGCCAGGTACCAGGCGGGGAAGGCCTGCCGTTGGAAGAAGGTGTAGCCGAGCCAAAGCCCCAGGAGGGCCACAAGGGCGGAGAGGGCGATGAGCCCCCACTCCGCTCCCAAGGAGAGGTGGTGGGCCTCCACCTCCGCCAAGGCCGGCTTCAAGAAGGGCTCCAGCAGGTTGGGCAAGGGGTGGGGCAGGGCCAGATAGCCGGCAAGCACCGAGCCTAGGGCCAGGAGGTGGTTGGGCCAGAGCATCACGGGCGGGGCCTCGTGGGGGTGGTGGTGGCCCCGCTCCTCGCCCAGGAAGACCAGGACGAACCAGCGCATGGCGTACATGGCGGTGAGGACCGCCACCAATAGCGCCCCCACGTAGAAGCCCGCCCCGCCGAAGGGGTAGGTAAGGGTGGCGGTGAGGATGGCGTCCTTGGACCAGAAGCCGGAGAGAAGGGGAAGCCCACCTAGGGCCAAGGCCCCGATGAGGCCGTGCCAGCGGGTTTGGGGCAGGTGCTTCCAAAGCCCTCCCATCTTGCGCACGTCCTGCTCCCCGCCCAGGGCGTGGATCACGCTACCCGAGGCCAGGAAGAGGAGGGCCTTGAAGAAGGCGTGGGTGAAGACGTGGAAGAGCGCCACCCAGTAAGCCCCCACCCCGGCCGCCAGGAACATGTAGCCCAACTGGCTAATGGTGGAGTAGGCCACGATTTTCTTGATGTCCGTCTGCCCAAAGGCGGAAAGGGCCCCGTAGAAGGCGGTGAGGAGGCCGACCACGGCGATGGTGTAGGAAACCTCGGGCAGGGCGCCATAGAGGAAGGAGCTCCGGGCGATGAGGTAGACCCCGGCGGTCACCATGGTGGCGGCGTGGATGAGGGCGGAAACCGGGGTGGGGCCGGCCATGGCGTCGGGAAGCCAGACCATGAGGGGCACCTGGGCGCTTTTGCCCACCGCGCCGAGGAAGAGGAAAAGCCCCGCCAGGGCCAGGAGGGAGGGGTTCTTGAGGGGGCCTTCCAGGGCCTCCTTGAGCTCGGAAATGGAAAGCGTACCGTAAAGGGCCCAGAGGATGGCCATGCCCAGGAGGAAGCCGAGGTCGCCGATGCGGTTCACGATGAAGGCCTTGCGGGCGGAGTCGGCGTACTGGGCGTTCTGGTACCAGAAGCCGATGAGGAGGAAGCTCGCCAGGCCCACCCCTTCCCAGCCGATGAACATCACCGGGTAGCTATCCGCCAGGACCAGGGTGAGCATCATGGCGATGAAGAGGTTGAAGTAGGCGAAGAAGCGGCTATACCCAGGGTCGCCCGCCATGTAGCCAATGGCGTAGACGTGGATGAGGAAGCCCACCCCGGTGACGATGAGGAGCATGAAGCCGGAGAGGTGGTCCAGGAGGAGGCTAAAGGGGATGCCGGGAAGCCACTCCGCCTCAAAGCGGGCCCCGCCTCCCAGGAGGAGGTCCACGCCGAGGAGGAAGGAGGCGAGGACCAGGGCGGAGGCGATGACCCCGGGAAGGGGCTCCCGCATCCTTTTGCCGAAAAGCCCCAGGAGGGCGAAGCCCAGAAGGGGCAGGAGGATGGTGGTGAGGAGCGCCATGCTTACCCCCTAAGCTCGGACAGGTCGTCCACCGCGGTGCTTTCCCGGTGGCGGAAGATGGCCACGATGAGCCCTAGGCCAACCGCCACCTCCGCGGCGGCGATGGCGATGACCATGAGGGCGGCCACCTGGCCCTCGAGGCCGTGGGCCCGGGCGAAGCCGATGAGGGAGAGGTTGGCGGCGTTCAGCATGAGCTCAATGGAGAGGAAGACCAGGATGGCGGTCCGGCGGGTCAAGACCCCGTAGACCCCCAGGGCGAAAAGCAGCGCCGAGGCGAAGAGGTAACTCATCGCAGCACCTCCTCCTTGCGCTCCTCGGGGCGCAGGGCATCCAGGGGGCGGCTCGGCTGCACCAAGGCCACCGCCACCACCGTGGCCGCCATGAGCAGGAAGCCCACGGCGAGGAGGACGAGGAGCCAGTCCCCGTAGAGGAGGGGCCCCAGGGCCTGGGGGAGCCCGCCTTGGAGGTCTTGGGAGAAGGCGAGCTTCAGGCCCAAGAGCCCGGAGAGGAGGACCCCCGCCACCCCGAGGGAGAGGAGGGCCGCCAGGGGCTTGGAGCGCACCAAGGGGTCAAAGCCCACCTCCCCCTGGGCGGCGAAGAGGAGCATGATGACGAAGAGGAAGAGGACCACGATGGCCCCGGCGTAGACGATGATCTGGATGAACCCGAGGAAGCGGGCGTCTAGGGCCACGTACACCCCGGCCAGGACCAAAAAGTTGGCGATGAGGGCCAAGGCGGCGTGGATGGCGTTCCTTAGCGTCACCACCAGGAGCCCGGTGGCGAGGAGCAAAAGAAGGGCCAAAGCTTCCCAAGGGCTCACTTTTTCCCTCCCTCCGTGGGGGCCTTGAAGCCCTCCAGCTCGGGCCGCACGTAGGGCACCACGTAGCCGGGCTTCACCGCCTTCCCGGTCATCTTGGCCTCGCGCCGTTGGGGTTTGGTCCCCACCACGTCCACCAGCATGTCCTCCTTGCCGTAGATGAGGTCGGAGTACTGGTAGTCCGCCATCTCAAAGTCGTAGCCCAGGACGATGGCCCCCGTGGGGCAGGCCTCCTCGCAGAGCCCGCAGAAGATGCAGCGGAGCATGTTGATCTCGTAGACCTTGGCGTAGCGCTCCCCGGCGGAAACGGGGTTTTCCGGGTCGTTCTCCGCGGGCTCCACGTAGATGGCGTAGGCGGGGCAGGCGGCGGCGCAGAGGGAGCAGCCGATGCACTTCTCCAGGCCGTTGGGGTGCCGGGTGAGGACGTGCCGCCCGTGGAAGCGGGGCTTGAGGGCCACGGGGGCGTCGGGGTAGGGGACGGTCACCGGCTTGGAGAAGAGGTACTTGAGGGTGATGCCGAGGCTTTGCGCTAGGGCTTTTAAGGTCATGCGCCACCTCCTTTGCGGACGGGCTTGGGGCTATAGAACGTCGCCCCGAGGAGGGCGAGGAAGCTCAGGCCGGAGAGGTAGACGAGGTACACCCGGGGCAGGCCCAGGGCCACCACCAAGGCGGTGACCAGGAACCAGACCAGGGCCACGGGGAACAGGAACCCCCAGCCGAAGCGCAAAAGCTGGTCGTAGCGGAGGCGGAACCAGGTGGCCCGGATCCAGATGAAGAGGAAGAGGAAGAAGGCGATCTTGAGGAACATCCAGAGGTAGGGGACGTTGAAAAAGGGCATGGTCCAGCCCCCCAGGAAGAGGGTGGGGATGAGGGCGCTGGCGGTGATGAAGTGGATGTACTCCGTCATCTGGAAAAGGGCCCACTTGATGGAGCTGTACTCCGTGTGGTAGCCCCCCACCAGCTCCTGCTCCGCCTCGGGAAGGTCAAAGGGGGTGCGGGCCGCCTCGGCCAAGGCGGCGATGGCGTAGACCAAGAAGGCGGGGAAGGCGTAGAGGAAAAGCCAGCCGTTTTCCTTCTGCCAGTTCACGATGTCGTTGAGGTTGAGGCTGCCCACCAAGAGGACCGGGGCGAGAAGGGCGATGCCGAGGCCGAGCTCGTAGGAGATGAGGCTTGCGGAGGAGCGCAAGGAACCCAGGAGGCTATACTTGCTCCCCGAGGCCCACCCCGCCAGGAAGATGCCGTAGATGGCCATCTCGCTCACGGCGAAGAGGTAGAGGATCCCCAGGTCCAGGTTCACCACCCAAGGCTGGAAGCCGAAGAAGCTCCCCGGGGGGCCGAAGGGGATGGCCCCGAAGGCCAGGAGGGCGAAGACCACCCCGAGGAGGGGGGCGAGGACGAAGAGGACCTTGTCCGCCCGCTCCACCACCAGGTCTTCTTTGAAGATGCTCTTGATGGCGTCGGCGATGGGCTGGAAGAGGCCGGAGGGCCCCACGCGGTTCGGGCCCATGCGGATCTGGAAGCGGGCGAGGAGCCTGCGCTCAATCAAGGTCATGAAGGCGAAGGCGGTGAGGAGGCCCACCACCACCAAAAGCGCCTTCAGGGCCACCATCCAGTAGGGGTCCAGGGGGTAAGGGTTCACGCTTCACCTCCTGCCGGGACCAGGATCTGGGCCGGGAAGCGCCTGCCGGCGAAGGGGCCCAGGGCGGAGAGGTAGTAAAGGCCCTTGGGGACGTCTTGGCGGTGGACCACCCGGGCTTCTTCCCGTCCCAAGGGGGTTTCCACCTCCACCGAGGCGCCTTCGGGCAGGGCCTCGAGGCGGGCCGTTTCCGGGTGGACCCAAAGCTCCGCTGAGGCCGCCTCCGTGGCCTTGCCCTCCCTTTGCCAGGCCTTCCACATGGTGGGTCGGAGGTAGAGGTTCCCCGTTTCCTCCTTGGGCCTGAGCGCCTTGGTGCGGAAGGCGTAAAGCCCCATGGCCTCGGGCACCTTCTTGGCCTTAAGGGCCCGCTCAGCCTCCAGGTGGAGCCTAAAGGGCGGCCGCACCCCCAAAGCCTCCGCCAGGAGGGCCAGGACCTGCAAGGCCCCTTCCGCCTCCCCGTTTTCTATGGGGGCGGGGGAGAGGGGGAGGACGCGGCCTTCCAGGTTCAGGATGTGGCCCCGCTTCTCGTAGAAGGTGGGGGAGGGCAGGACCACGTGGGCGTGGCGCTCCGCCAGGGGGTGGAGGTGGGAGAGGTGCATCACCACGAAGCGCTTCCCTTTAAGGGCCGCCTCGGGGGGGACGAAGCCGTAGTAGGCGTAAGGGGCCCCCGGCTCGTCCCAGGCGGCCCCCTTCTCCTTGGGCCATACCCCCATGGCCTCGAGGCCCCGGGCATTGGGGGCGGGGGTCATGGCCAGGACCTTAGCCCCCTTGCGCTCGGCGAGGAGCCTGGCCCGTTCCGCCGCCACCGTGTCCTGAAGCACTCCAGCCCCCAGGATGAGCACGGGCCGCTCCGCTCGCTCAAAGGCCTCCTTGGCCTTCCGCACCACCTCGCTCCCCTCCTTCTCCCCCAGGAGGGCGAGGAGGATCTCCCGCTCCTCCCCGGGGGCGTGGACCTCGTGGAGGGCGGCCCAGCGCATGAGGGGGGCGCGGTAGGGGGCGAAGAGGGCCATCTTGTCCGTGCGGCGGGGCATCCTCTCCTTGATCTGCAGGTCGGCGAAGGGGGTGCCGTGGGCAAAGCGGTAGGGGGGCTTGAGGTCCCGCACGAACTCGGAGAGGCGCAGGTGGAGGATGGGGGCCTCCTCCGTGGGGTCGCCCAGGACCAGGGCGAAGTCGGCCTCGAGGAGGTTTTCCAGGGTGGCCGGGGGGTAGAGGCTTGCCGGGGCGGCGGTGCGGCCCTGGAAGTCCAGGTGGGGGGTTTTGAGGCTCTCCGCCAGGGCGGCGGCCAGGAGTCCCTCCTCCAAGGTGGCGTCCCCCGCCAGGTAAAGCCCCACCTCCTCCCCCTTAGCCCCCTTCAGGCCCTCCTTTAGGGCGAGGAAGGCCTCCTCCCAGGTGGCCTCCCTGAGCCGCCCGCCTTCCCGCACCATGGGGGTCTTGAGGCGGTGGGTGTCCGCCCACTCGTGGCCGAAGCGGCCGGCGTCGCAGAGCCAGATCTCGTTGACCTCGGGGACCTCCCGGGCCCGGACCCGTAGGAGCTCGCCGCTTCGGGTGTCCGCGGTGATCCCGCACCCCACGGGGCAGAGGGCGCAGGTGGTGGGGGTTTCCTCCATCTCCCAGTTGCGGGCGCGGAAGCGGGCGGTGAGGTCCAAAAGGGCCCCCACGGGGCAGATGTCCGTGATGTTGCCGGAAAAGCCCGAGGGTAGGCCGAAGTCCAGGGTGCCGATGAAGGTGTGTACCCCCCGCTCAATGAAGTCCAGGACCTCGTCCCCCGGGATCTCCTCAAAGTAGCGCACGCACCGCTTGCAGTGGATGCACCGCTCCCGGTCCAGGATGACGAAGGGGGAGAGGGGGTGGTGCTTGTCCTCGTGGCGGCGGGTGAACTCAAAGCGGGTGTAGACGGGAAGCTCCAGGGGGTTTTTCTGGTAGTACTTCTCGTAAAGCCCGTACTCCACCGTGCGGTCCTGGAGCTCGCAGGCCCCGCCCTTGTCGCAGGTGGGGCAGTCCAGGGGGTGGTTGAGGAGGGTGAACTCCACCATCCCCGCCTGCGCCTCCCGCACCACCTCGGAAAGGGTGTCCACCACCATGCCCTCGGCCACGGCGGTGACGCAGCTCGCCGCCAGCTTGGGTTGCCACTGGATCTCCGGCTCGCCCTTTTCGTTCAAGAGGGGCTTCCCGTCGGGGCCCCGCTTGGGCAGGCCGATGCGCACCAAGCACATGCGGCAGGCCCCGATGGGGGAGAGGTGCTTTTCCGAGCAGAAGAGGGGGACGTCGTACCCGGCGTGGAAGACGGCGTCCATGACGCTCGTCCCCGGGGGCACTTCCACCACGCGGTCGTTGACCTTGACCCTGACCATGTCACCTCCAGAGGCTCGGCCTGGGCACGGGGCGCTTCTCCCGCGCCAGGGCCAGGTACTGGTCCTTAAAGTGCTTCAAGGAGCCCTTTACCGGCCAGACGGCGGCGTCCGCCAAGGGGCAGAAGCTTCGGCCTTCAATGAGGGGGAGGAGGGCTTCCAGCGTTTCCACGTCCTTTTCCTCCCCTTCCCCCGAGCCGATTTTGGCGAAGAGGTTCACCATGAACCCTGCCACCCCCTCGCGGCAGGGGGTGCACTTGCCGCAGGACTCGTGGGCGTAGAAGCGGGTCACGTTCCACATGGCGTCCACCATGCTCACCCGCTCGGGGATGAGGATCACCCCCCCGGTGCCCAGCATGGAGCCCTTGGCCTGCAGGTGCTCGTAGCTCATGGGGGTGTCCAGGACCTCGTCCGTGAAGGGCAAGGGCGGGGTGGAAGACCCGCCGGGGATGAGGGCCTGGATGGGCTCCAAAGGCCCGCCCGCCCACTCGTAGATGAGCTCCCGCAAGGTGGTGCCCATGGGAAGCTCATAGACCCCAGGCCGCCGCACGGGGCCGGAGATCTGGTAGAGCTTCATCCCCTTGGACTGCTCCGTGCCCATCTGGGCGAACCAGTCCGCCCCCCGTTCCAGGATGGGCACCACGGAGGCCAGGGTCTCCACGTTGTTGATGGTGGTGGGCTTGCCCCAAAGCCCCGCCTGGGCCGGGAAGGGGGGCTTGAGGCGGGGGTTGGCCCTAAGGCCCTCCAGGGAGTTCATGAGGGCGGTCTCCTCCCCGCAGATGTAGGCCCCCGCCCCCCGGTGGACGTGGACGTCAAAGGAAAAGTCCGTGCCGAAGAGGTTTTTCCCCAGGTAGCCCCGGGCCCTGGCCTCCCGGATGGCGGCCTCGAGGCGGTCCGCCGCCCGGCGGTACTCCCCCCGCACGTAGATGTAGCCCACCGTGGCCCGAATGGCGTAGCCGGCCAGGATCATCCCCTCGAGGAGGAGGTGCGGGACGTCCTCGAGGATGTAGCGGTCCTTGAAGCTCCCCGGCTCGGACTCGTCGGCGTTGCAGATGAGGTAGTGCTGCTTGCCGTCGTCCTTGGGCATGAAGCTCCACTTGAGCCCCGTGGGGAAGCCCGCCCCGCCCCGGCCCCTAAGCCCCGAGCGCTTCACCTCCTCTATGACCTCGTCCGGGGTCTTTTCCTTGAGGACCCGCTTGGCCGTCTCGTACCCCCCGTGCTTCAGGTAGTAGTCCAAAGTCCAGCTCCCCTCCTTGCCCACGTGGGCGTAGAGGGTCCTCTCAAAGCGAGGGTCCTTTCCGGAAACGATGGGCCCGGTCATACCTCCACCTCGTGCACGTGGTGGCCGCACTTGCCGGGAAGCGCGATCTCCTCAAGCCGCTTCCCCGCCCTTAAGCCCTCCAAAAGGGCCTGGAGCCTGGCCCGGGTCACGCACTCCACGTAGGGCTCGTCGTTCACCTGGATCACGGGAGCGGTGTGGCAGCTTCCCAGGCACTCCACCTTCTGCACGCTGAAAAGCCCGTCCGGGGTCACCTCCCCGGGGCCGATGCCCAGCGCCTCGGTGAGGTGGTCCCAAAGCTCGTCTGCCCCGGCGAGCTTACAGCTTAGCGTGGCGCAGACCTGGAGGTGGTACTTGCCGGTGGGCACAAACTGGTAGTAGGAGTAGAAGCTCGCCACCCCCATGACCTCCGTGGGGGTGGTGCCCACCAGACGGGCGATCTCCTCTATCCGCTCGGGCCGGATCCAGCCCTCCTCCTGCTGCACCCGCCTCAGGAGGGGCATGATGGCGGCCCGCCGCCCCTCGGGCGGGTACTTGGCGAAGGTTTCCCTTAAGAAGTCCTCTTTGTCGTCAAAGAACCCCATGGTGCCTCCTTAGCGGTCCACGTCCCCCATGACCGGGTCCAGGCTGGCGATGATGGCCACCATGTCCGGCACCTGTTCGCCCTTGGCGGCGTAGGGCAGGCTTTGCAGGTTGACGAAGCTCGGCGCCCGCACCTTCACCCGGTAGGGCATGCTCCCCCCGTCGGAGACGATGTAGTAGCCGAGCTCCCCCCGGGCCGACTCCGTGGGCACATAGACCTCGCCCTTGGGGGGGTGGAAGCCCTCGGTGTAGTGTTTGAAGTGGTAGATGACCGCCTCCATGGAGGTCTCCAGGAGGGGTCTTGGGGGCGGGGTGATCTGGGGGTTGGGGTCGCGAACGGGGCCCGGCTCCAGCCGCTCCAGGGCCTGCTTGATGATCTTCACCGACTCCCGCATCTCCCGGATGCGGATGATCATCCGGTCAAACACGTCCCCGTGCTCTCCCAAGGGCACGTCAAACTGGTAGGTCTCGTACCCCGAGTAGGGGTAGGCCTTGCGCACGTCGTAGTTCACCCCGCTCGCCCGCAAGGAGCCCCCAGTGAGGCCGAGGTCAATGGCCACCTCGGGCGGGATCACCCCCACGCCCCGAGCCCTCTCGTAGAAGATGGGGCTTTCGGCGAAGAGGGCCTCGTACTCGTCAATGCGGTGGGGCATCACCTCTAGGAACTTCTTAAGCTCAGGAACAAACTCCTCCGGGAGGTCCTCCTTCACCCCGCCGATGCGGATGTAGTTGTGGTGGAAGCGCTGGCCCGTGACCCACTCAAAGAGGTCCAGGATGGTCTCGCGCTCGCGGAAGGCGTAGAAGAAGGGGGTGAGGGCCCCGAGGTCCAAAAGCCCCGTGCCCAGGAAGACCAGGTGGCTCGCCAGGCGGGAGAGCTCGTTCAGGATGATGCGGATGGTCTGGGCCCTGGGCGGCACCACCGCCCCCACCAGCTTCTCCACCGCCAGGGCGTAGGCTAGGTCGTGGGCGAAGGAGTGGAGGTA
Source organism: Thermus thalpophilus (assembly GCF_022760915.1). Lineage (NCBI taxonomy): Bacteria > Thermotogati > Deinococcota > Deinococci > Thermales > Thermaceae > Thermus > Thermus thalpophilus. Next base: position 33,679 of record NZ_JAKTNS010000011.1, read on the forward strand.
GTCCATCCGGGGCGTATACGTGATGACCTGCGTATACGTCCGGTTCTCCATGTTCTTCTCAAAGCCGGTGTGGAGGTAGCCGATGTGGGGGACGAGGTCCAAGACCTCTTCGCCCGATAGGGTGACCACCACCCGCAATACCCCGTGGGTGGAGGGGTGCTGCGGGCCCACGTTCAGGGTCATGACCTCGGTGCGGAGCTCTTTGGGCTCCTCCAGGGTCTCCACCGGGTCCAGGTAGTCCTTCATTTGACCTCCTTGGCCTTGGTCAGGTCGGCCCAGAGGGACCGGTAGCCCTTGCGGCTACCTCCCTTGTAGAGGGTGAGGCCGGGGTTCTTGCCGGTGATGGCCGCCCGGAACTCGCTCGGCACGATGAAGCGCCCCTCGCGGAAGAGGGTGGGGGTTTCCCCCAAGGGGAAGTCCTTGCGCAAAGGGTGGCCCTCGAGGTCCTCCGGGGTGAGGATCTTGCGGAGGTCGGGGTGGCCTTCAAAGACGATGCCGAAGAGGTCGTAGACCTCTCTTTCCAGGAAATTGGCGCTCCCCCAGAGGTCGGTGACCGTGGGGAGCCTGGGGTCCTCTTCGGGCACGTAGACCCGCACGAAGAAGCGGCTTCCGTCCCCGTCCTTCCAGCCCGGGAGGGAGACGAGCTCGTAGACCACGGCGAAGCGCTCGGGGCGGGGGTCGGGGTACTCCAGGTAGTCCAGGCCCACGATGTCCGCCAGGTAGTTGAAGCCCAGCTCCTTGTAATGGACCATCTCCCCCTTGAAGGCCTCCCGGGGCAGGACCACCCAGAGGTTGCCGAGGCCGTTCTCCTCCACGGCATACCCCTTGGACCGGGCTTCTTCCAGGACACGCTCAAGCCGCACGCTTCACCCCCTTGCCCGCTGCCAAGCGGCCACGGGCGGAAGCTTCCGCCCCTTCTCGTCGTAGGCCTGGCCGCGGACCTTCTTCTGGAGTTGCATCACGGCGTAGATGAGGGCCTCGGGGCGCGGGGGGCAGCCCGGCACGTAGACGTCCACGGGCACCACGGAGTCCACGTTCTGGACGATGGCGTAGTTGTTGAACATCCCCCCGGAGCTGGCGCAGGCCCCCATGGAGATCACCCACTTGGGGTCGGGCATCTGCTCCCAGACCCGGCGCATCACCGGGGCCATCTTCTTGGATAGCCGCCCGGCCACGATCATCACGTCCGCCTGGCGGGGGCTTGCCCGGAAGACCTCGCTGCCGAAGCGGGCGAGGTCGTTGCGGGCGTCGGTGGAGGCCATCATCTCAATGGCGCAGCAGGCGAGGCCGAAGGTGGCGGGCCAAAGGGAGTTGGACCGCCCCCAGGCCACCAGCTTTTCCAAGGTGGTGAAGAGAATGCCCTCCCTTTCCAGCTCCTGCACGTCTTTCTCAAACAAATCCTTCAATGCCACCGCATCACCCCCTTCCACCACTCGTAGAGGAAGCCCACGAAGAGGAGGAGGGTGAAGGCCAAAACCCCCAGGAAGCCATAGAGCCCAAGCCCTCCGGCGCTCACGGCGTAGGGCCAGAGGAAGGCCACCTCCACGTCAAAGAGGATGAAGAGCATGGCCACCACGTAGAAGTGGACGGGAAAGCGCTTCACCTCCCCGGCGGGGTCGTTCCCCGACTCGTAGGGCATGAGCTTGGCCCTGCCCGGCTTCTTAGGGCCCAAAAGAGCCCCCACCCCAAGGGCCGCCACCCCGATGAAGAGGGCCACCCCTAGATAGATGAGGACGTTCACGTACTCCGCGATCGGCGCCAAGGTCCCCTCCTTTCGTGCATCTCTTCACGAGGCGGGGACCCAAAACCCCAAGCGCCCCCGCCTCATTTCCCGCCCATCTTATCACCCTGAGGCCGGGACAAGGGGGATAGGCTACACCAAGAGTAGATTAAACGGTGTAATGTCCATCCTCACGCGCGGGGAAAAGCTACACCGAAGTGTATAGCAACGCCTGGAGCAGGCGGAACCGCTCCAAGTCCAGGGTTTCGCCCCGCACCTCCGGGGGGAGGCATAGGGCCTCGAGGGCCTTTTCCACCCTTTCCTTGGGGTACCCCGCCGCCACCAAGGCGTTTTTCAGGGTCTTCCGCCGCTTAGCGAAGGCGGCCTCCACCAGGCGGAAAAGCGCCGGGTCGTCGGCCACCCCCAAAGGGGTGAGGCGCACCAGGCTGCTATGGACCTTGGGCGGGGGGAAGAAGGCTCCCGGGGGCAGGTCAAAGAGCCTTTCCGCCCGGGCGTGGTGGGCCACCCGTAGGGACAAGACCCCGTAGGCAGGGCTTCCCGGCTCCGCCGTCATCCGCTCCGCCACCTCCTTCTGCACCAGGAAGACCAGGCGGGCGAAGCGGCCCGTCTGGAGGAGGCGGGTGACCAGGGGGGTGGCGATGTTGTAGGGGAGATTGGCCACCAGGAGGCTTCCTTCCGGCGCCCTCTCCCAGGGAAAGTCAAGGGCGTCTTGGAAGAGGAGCCTGACGGGGAGTCCTTGTAGGGTTTCCTCCAAGACGGGCTTAAGCCGGATGTCCTTCTCTATGGCCGTGACCTCGGCCCCCGCCTCCGCCAGGGCCCGGGTGAGGACGCCAAGCCCCGGCCCCACTTCAAAGACGGGCCCTGTGAAGGGCTTGGCCGCCTCCACGATGCGCCTTAGGTGGGCCTCGGAAACCAGGAAGTTCTGGCCGAAGCGCTTGTCAGCGAAAAGGCCGTGCTTGGCCAGAAGCTCCCGCACCGCTTTGGGGGAGGTGAGGGGGTTAGGCATAGGAGAGGCGCTTGATCCTGACGGCCAAGGGGTCTTCCTCGGGGAAGAGCTCCAGGTACTCCCCCAGGTCCAAGGCGTCAATGAGGGCGAAGCGTTCTTTCAGGAGGATGCCCTCCCGCAGGGGCACGTGGCCGTAGACGCCATAGCGATAGCCCATGCGCTCCACGTAGTCGGGGGTGCGGAACCACCAGGTCTTGGGCTCGCTTTGGGCGTAGAAAAGGTCATCGTACTCCTGGAGCCAGGGCACCGGGCCCACGTGGGCGAAGTGCACCCCGCTTAGCACCCACTCTTTGGGAAAGCGTTCCATCCAGGTTTTGAGGGTCTCCGGTAGGGGCAGGCCGCCTTTTTCGGGGTGGAACTCCAGGTGTTTTAGGTGCCGGTTCCCCAGGATGGGCTCCCCCTTGAGAACCGCCTCGTCGTGGTTGCCCAGGAGGATGACCAGGTTGCCCCCCGCCGCTTCTTGGAAGGCCTTGAGCCGGAAGAGCTCCCGGATCTCCGCCTTGGCCGCTAGGCGTAGGTGGAAGGGGTCTTCCGGGTCAAAGGGGGCGAGGCCGGTGAGCCGCTCGTAATCTCTGGGCGTTTTGGGGTGGACCAGGTCGCCCAAGAGGACCACCTTGGCGGCCCCAAAGCGGAGGTCAGGGGTGGGCTTTAGGGAAGCGTCCGCCAGGCCTTCCGCCTTTAGGATGCGCCACAAGGCGGGGAAGTTGGCGTGGAGGTCCCCGATGGCGACGACCCTCATCCCTTGAGCAAGGCCCGGAGTTCCCCGTAGAGGCGCTTGGTCTCCTCAGGGGTCTTGCCGTACCCCCCGTATTTGGTGACGATCCTGGCCGCCTCTTTGCCCAGGCCCTTTTCCCTGAGGCGCTCCAGGAGCTGGTCAATGAGGCGGTGGGCTTCGGGCTTCTCCTCTTCGGGCTCCGCCTCCGGTTCCGGGAGCTTGGGCGGGGTGAAGCGGCCCTTTTCCGGGTCGTAGTCCACCCACTGCTTTTCCAGGCGGTAGAGGTAGCGCCCTACCCCGAACTTCACCGCCGCCCGCTTGAGGGCGTCGGAAAAGGCGGCCTTGAGGGAGTCGCCCTCTCCCACGTCCTCCTTGGTGACCCCGAGGACCGTGAGGCGGCACTTCACTTCGCAAAGCCGCTCCCTACGCTCGCCCCGCTCGTCCTTTAGGTTCCTTTCCTGGTCCGCCAGGACCTCGTAGCTATCGTGCCACCCCTCGGGCCCCACCACCCGGTCCAGGCGGTCCAAGACGGTGCGGGCGTCCACGTAGGGGACCACCAGGGCCCGCTTCCGGTCCTTGGAGAGGGCTTCTATGCGCCACTGCACCTCGGCGGGGGGAAAGGGCTCGGCCAGTTTCCGCCAAACTTCGTCCACTTTCTAAGTCTACTTTAGCGGGCTCTCATGGACCAGGGGAGGGAGGGGGGTATCCTTAGGGCATGCGGAAGTGGCTTGTCCTTTCCTTCCTGTTGGTTCCGGCGGTGGCCCTCGAGGTCCGGATCACCGCCAACCTCACCTTGGACCTCTTTCCCCAAGCGGTGGTGGTGGAGCGGGTGGCGGAGCCCCAGGGGGTCGTGGTGGTCTACAACTTTTCCCGGGCGGAGGCGGTTTTCCGCTACCACGACGAGGACCTGCGCCGCCGGGGCTGGGTGCGCACCAAGTACGAGGTGAAGAAGGGCGAGTGGAAGGCGGAGTACCGCAAGGGCAAGGCCAAGGCTACCCTTTCCGTGAAGGACAAGAAGGGGCGGGTGGAGGTGCGCCTCAAGGAAGGGGACTAGACAAGCCTTCTTGCCCCCGCTACCATATAGGGCGCGTGGGGCCGTGGCGCAGCTGGGAGCGCGCCTGAATCGCACTCAGGAGGTCACGGGTTCGAGTCCCGTCGGCTCCACCAAGTCTGGGACGTGAAAACCGCCCCCCGGGGAAACCCGGGGGGCTAGCGCTTGTGTGCCTTCACGGCGCGTTTTCTGACAGCTTAAGGAGCCAGTTCACGAAGGCGTTCACCACGTCGTTCTCCGCAAGGAGTTCGGGGTTTTCCAAGACCGCCTCAAAGAAAGCCCGCACCCCCTCGAGGCTCGGCTCCTTCAGCACCTCCTGCACGCTCTTCCCCGCATAGGGCCCCTTGGGAAGGGGAGCGGTGAGGCGGCTTGAGGTGGCGAGGGGGGCGGCTTCTTTAAGCGCCTGGAGCGTCCTTTCCAAAAGGAGCCTTTCCCCCTCCTCCCCCAGGGCCTCCTTGGGGGTGAGGAGGGCTTGGCCCGAAAGGTCCCGCGCTTCCAGGCCCAGGGCGTAGAGCCGGCGGGCAAGGCTCGGGGGCCCCGCCTCCAGGGGCAGGAGGAGGGTGGCCTCCCCGTAGCGGACCTCTAGGGTGTACCGCCCAGGGGCCGGGAGGGTAACGGCGGGGGCATTTTCCACCAAGGCGGTGGTGAGGGGGGGGAAGCCCAGGGGCTTCTTTTCCTCCTGGAGGAGGGCACCTTCCCGGTAGAGGCGGGTTTCCAGGGCGTCCCGCTTCAGGTAGGGGGTTCCCGTGAGGCGCACCTCGGGGAAGACCGCCTCCCCGGCGCGGAAGGGGCGGGCGTCCACGTCCCCGGGGATGAGGGAAAGCCTTAGGACCTCCAGCCGCGCCCCCCCCTCCCCAAGCTGGGCCAGGGCCCGCCGGGCGGCGGGGCCTAGGGGGTGCTTGGGGTGTTGGGCGAGGAAGGCTTCGTAGAGGGGCTTGGCCTCGAGCCCCGCCCGCTCCGCCAGGTAGGCGCGGAAGTAGAGGGCAAGGGGTTCTTTGCGGGCCTCGAGGTCCTTAAGGGCCTCGGGGAAGTCCTCCCCTTCGTCCAGCCTAAGGGCCCTGTCGTAGGCGGCCTTGGCCCCCAAATAGTCCCCGTAAATGGCCTGGAAAAGCCCCAGGTTGTAGAGGGCGGTGGCGTTGGGACTAAGCTGTAGGGCCCTTTCCGAGGCCCAAATGGCCCGGGGCAGGTCCCCCGCCAGGTAGTAGGCCCAGCCCAGGTTGGTCCAGTAGAGCCAGTAATCGGGCCGGAGCTTGAGGGCTTGGAGGAGGGCCTCCTTGGCCTCCTCGCCCTTCCCCTCGGCGAAGGCGGCGAAGCTCACCTCCTCCCAGGCCAAGGGAAGCTCGGGGAAGGCTTGGGCGAGGCTTCTTGCCGTTTCCTTCCAGCGCTCATCCTCCAGGGCCCGGAAGAGGAGGTGGGCCGCGGTCCTTTCCAGGACGTCCCCTTGGGTCAAAGCCTCCGCCCGCTTGAGGGCTTCCTCCCGCTTCCCCTCCGCCAGGAGGCGGAAGGCCTCGTAGGCGGGGGGGAGGGTACCTTGCCAGAGGAGGAGGAGCCGTCTGGGCAGCAGGCCCTCCAAAAGGCCGCTTCCCCGCCCCTCCTTGAGGTCCAGGGCGGACTGGTGCAGGGGGTCGGGGTCTTGGCCCTGGGCCAGGGCCTGCAGGCGCTCTTCGGAGAGGGTGGAGGTGGGGAAGGGGCTAAAGCGGGGGGCGAGGCCTTGGCCCTGGAGCCAGAGCCAGGCCAGCTGGGGGGTGCGGAAAAGCCCTTCTTGGGCCCCCTTAGGGGTGGCGAGGATGAGCCTTAAGCCCCCTTCCTCCTCCCGCCCCAGGAGCACCCAGTCGGCCCCCGTGGCGGCGAGGGCGAGCCGGGCCCCGGCCCGGGTGTGAAGCCCTCCGGCGAGCTCATAGCTTCCCCGCCAGGGGAGGTCGGGGAGGAGGAGGGCGAGGAGGGTGGGGGGAGGTGCGTTCAGCCCTTGGGCGAAGGCTTGGGCCAGGGTGTAGCCCCTGGGGCCCTCAAAGGGGAGGACGAGGCCTTGGGCCAGGGCGAGCCCCAGGAGGAGGAGGGAGGCCAGAATCCGCCGCATGGGTTTAGTCTAGCGCCCTTCCTTGAGGACCATGTAAGCGAAGCGGAGAAGCCTTGGGGCGCGCCGCCAGCGCTTGGGGTCGGTTCCCACGCGCAGGAGCCACTCCAGGCCCAGGCGTTGCGCCCAAAGGGGAGGGCGCTTCGCCTCCCCCGCCAGGACGTCCAGGGTGCCCCCCACCCCCATGGCCACCTTGGCCCTGAGGTGCGCCTTGTTCCGGTGGATGAAGGTCTCCTGCCTTTCCCCCATGCCCACCAAGAGGAGGTCGGGGGCCGCCCGTTGGATGGCTTCCACGATGGGGGCCTCCTCCCGGAAGTAGCCGTGGTGAAGGCCCACCACCTTTGCCCCGAGCCTTTCCGCCTCCCGCGCCGCCCGCTCCGCCACCCCGGGCTTTCCCCCCAGGAGGTAGACCCTGAGGCCCGGGAAGCGGCGGAAGAGGGCCAGGGTGAGGTCCACCCCCGTGACCCGCTCGGGGAGGCGCACCCCGTGAAGCCGCCTGACCGCCCAAAGGATGCCCACCCCGTCTGGGGTGATGAGCTCGGCCTCGAGGACGGCTTCCCTCAGGGCCTGGTCCTCCTGCGCCCGCACGGCGATTTCCGGGTTTAGGGTCACCACCTGGTGGGTTCTTTCCTCCTCCAGGAAGCCCCCGATGCGCCTTAAGGCCTCCCCCATGTCCACGGGGTCCAGGGGAAGGCCCAAAAGGGTTAGCCGTTCCATGCCGCGTACCTCTGCGCGTAGCGGTCCTGGGTGAGGCCGTGGGCCTCCTTGGAGAAGAGGCGGACCTCGGTGAGGCGGGGCACCACCGGGTCTACCCCGATGAGGCTCGCCCAGGCCAGCTCCTCCGTGCGCCCCTCCTTGTGGAGGGCCTGCCCCTCCTGGCTTTGGAAGAGGGCCTCCTGGGGGTCGGGGAAGGCCTTGAGGAGGAGGGTGGCGAGGCTTTGCGCCTCGGGGGAAAGGCGCTTTTGCAAAAAGCCCAGGGCCACCACCGCGGAGAGGAGGGGCTCGGGGGCCCCGGAGGGGCGCAAGGTGGGGTTTTTGAGGGTACCGGCCAGCTCCAGGATGGCCTTGGCGTTTCGGAAGCCCGCCAGGTACACCTCCTCCTCTCCCGGCAGGAGGCTCCCGTTGAGGGAGGGGGCCACCAGGACGGCCTCCTTCCCCTTCACCTCCGTCCTTTCTAGGTCCAAGAGGGAAAGCCGCCCGTGGAACCCCTCGGGGGGAAAGCCCTCCACCTCGCCCAAAAGGAGGGCGTTTTTCCCCAGGCTTTCCCCCAGGAGGCGGGCCACCTTGGGCCCCGGGGCCACCCAAACCCCCTTGGCCCCCAGGGCCAAGAGGCGGGTGAGGACGCTCCCCGCAGGCAGGACCTCCACCAGGATCAAAGGGCCAGGGGTCGGCCTCAGGCACAGGTCAACCCGGCACACCCCGCCATGATACCCTAGCCTGGGTTTATGCGGCTTAAAGACCTGGGCGAAAGGGCCCTTCTCCGGAAGCTCGCTCCCTTGGGCTACCCCTTGGACGCCCCCCTTCCCCCGGGGGACGACGCCGGGGGGGTGTGGCTCGGGGAGGAGGCCCTTTTCCTCAAGGTGGACGGCTTCCGCTACCGGGACGTGGCGCTCCGGGGCATGGGGCCCTTTGAGGTGGGCTTCCGGGGGGTGGCGGCCACCGCCTCCGACCTCCTCTGCAAGATGGGGCGGCCCTTGGGCTTCGCCCTGGGGCTTTTCCTGCCCCCTGAGGCGGAGGAGGAGCTCGCCCTGGGCCTGGTGCGGGGGGCGGCGGAGGCGGCGGGCCGGCTTGGGGCCTTCCTTCTGGGCGGGGACACCAACGCCGGGGAGGAGGCGGCCTTGGTGGTGGCGGGCTTCGCCGAGGCGAAGCGCCCCCTTCCCCGCCAGGCCCTGCCGGGGGACCTCTTGTATTTGGCCGGGGACCGGTGGGGGCGGCTTGGGGCGGCCATCTTCGCCCACTACCAGGGGGTGGGCCTCGAGGCCTTCCCCGCCATCCGGGAGGCGGCCCACTACCCCTTGCCCCGGCTGGGCCTCTTGGCCCTGGAGGGGCTTCTGCGGGGAAGCCTGGACTCCTCCGATGGCCTGGCGGAAACCCTATGGCAGCTTGCAGAGCTCGGGGTGCGGGTGGAACTGGAGGCCTTGCCCCTTTACCCCGACGTGGTGGCCTTGGCGGGGAGCGAGGAAAGGGCCTTGGCCTTCGTGCTCTATGGGGGGGAGGAGTTTGAGGCGGTCTTGGTGGTTCCCCCCGAGCGAGGGGAGGCGGTGGAGGCGCGGGCGAGGGAGGCGGGGCTTCCCCTCTTCCGGGCCGGGCGCGTGGTGGAGGGAGAGGGGGTTTACCTCCAGGGGGTCCCCGTGCCGCGGAAGGGGTACGACCACTTCCGCCCTTGATGGCGCTTTGCTTCACAAAGGGCCCGGGAGGCTTCCGGTACTATTCCCGGCGTATGGAGGCTACACTCCCCGTTCTGGACGTCAAGACCGCGGCCCTAAGGCGCCGCTCCATCCGCCGCTACCGGCCGGACCCCGTGCCTGAGGGGGTGTTGCGGGAGGTCCTAGAGGCGGCCCTTAGGGCCCCTTCCGCCTGGAACCTGCAGCCCTGGCGTTTGGTGGTGGTGCGGGACGCCGCCCTCAAGAAGGCCCTTAGGGAGGCGGCCTTCGGCCAGGCCCAGGTGGAGGAGGCCCCCGTGGTCCTGGTGGTCTACGCCGACCTCGAGGACGCCCTAGCCCGCCTGGACGAGGTGATCCACCCCGGGGTTCAGGGAGAGCGGCGGGAAGCCCAGAAGCGGGCCATTCAAAGCGCCTTTGCCGGGATGGGGGAGGGGGAGCGGGCGGCTTGGGCCGCGGGGCAGAGCTACATCTTCTTGGGCTACCTGCTCCTCCTCCTGGAGGCCCACGGGCTTGGGAGCGTGCCCATGCTGGGCTTTGACCCGGAAAGGGTTAAGGCCCTTTTGGGCCTTCCCGCCCACGTGGCCGTCCCCGCCCTTCTTCCCTTGGGCTACCCGGCGGAGGAGGGCTACCCCTCCCACCGCTTGCCCCTGGAGCGGGTTGCCCTTTGGCGCTAGGGCGGGGGAAGGAGCCAACGGGTTTCCCGCCGTAGGGCTTGGGCGAAGCGGGGGCTTCCCTGGGGGAGGGCTTGCCACTCCGCCAGGGTATAGACCAGGGCCTCCGCGGGCACGGGGAGCTCCTCCAGGGGCAGGGCGGCGGCGCGGCGGTAGGGGGGAAGGGGGCTTTCCTCCACCACCAGGACCAGGTCCAGGTCGCTCCCCACGCCGTAGTCCCCCCGGGCGTAGGAGCCGAAATACCCGAGGGCCAGGAGGCCCGGGATGGGGTGGCGGGCGAGCCAGGCCTTGAGGGCCTCCTCCACCGCCTCTCGCCTAGGCCATCTGACCACGGACGAACGCAAGGATCGCGTGGGCATGGTTCAAAGCCTCCTCGCTTTGCAGGGGCCCGTAGTGCTCCGCGGAGGGGCCTTCGGGGAAGGCGTCGGGGTAGCGGGTGGGAATATAGAGACCATCCAGGTATCGGGCTCTTTCCACCAACTCCTCAGGTACCGGCAAGGGCAGCTCCCGGAGGAGCCGGGCCACCACGTGCCCCCAGGCTTCCTGGCCCAGGTGAAGGTGCAGGGCCTTGACCGCCTTCTCCGCCGCCTGTTGGGCGGCGAAACAGGCCCACTCGTGCCTTCCCGCCTGCCGGGCGATCTCGGCCATCTCCAGGTCCTTCTCGGCCTGGAGAAGCCAGTCCTTGGCCCGGTTCATGCCCCCAGTCTACCGCTATACTCGGGGCATGCGGGCTTTCAAGGCGCACCTCCGGGACCTCGCCCCTTACCCCTACAGGAAGGAGGAGGCCCTGGTGAAGCTGGACCAGAACGAGAGCCCCTTTGACCTGCCCGAGGCCCTCAAGGAGGAGGCCTTAAGGCGCCTTAAGGGGCTTTCGTGGAACCGCTACCCGGAAATCCACGCCGAAACCCTTAGGAAGCGCCTTGCCGCCCTGTTGGACTGGCCGGAGGGGGGAATCGTCCTCGCCCCTGGCTCCAACCTCCTCATCCTGGCCCTAAGCCTGGCGGCGGAGGAGGTGCTGGACCTTGCCCCCTCCTTCCCCCACTACGCCCACGCCGCCCGGGTGGCGGGCACCCCCTACCGGGCGGTGCCCTTGGGGGAGGGTTTCGCCCTGCCCCTGGAGGAGGTCCTTGCCGCCTTCCAGGGCGGGGTCTTCTTCCTCCCCAACCCCCACGCCCCCACGGGAGCCCTCTTCCCGAAAGAGGCGGTGGCGGCCTTGGCGGAACGGGCCAAGGAGGTGGGAGGGCTTCTCGTGGTGGACGAGGCCTACCGGGAGTTCGCCGGCACGGATTTTAGCCCCTTGGGCCGGGATAACCCCCACGTGGTCTTCCTGCGCACCTTTTCCAAGGCCTTCTCCTTGGGGGGGATTCGGGCGGGCTACCTCTTGGCCCACCCCCAGGTGGCCGGGGTGGTGCGGGAGGTGCTTCCCCCCTTTGTCCTTCCCGCCCACACCGGGGTCATCTTGGAGGTGGTCTTGGAGAACCCGGGGTACGTCCGGGAGGTGGTGGAAGGAGTGGTCCGGGAGCGGGAAAGGACCTACGGCGAGCTCCTTCGGCACCCCACCTGGCGTCCCTACCCGAGCCACACCAACTTCCTCCTGGTCAAGACCCCGGACGCCGAGGGGGCCTTCCGCCACCTCCTCGCCCAAGGGGTCTTGGTGCGGCGGCAGGACCGCTACCCGGGGCTTGCCGGCTGCCTTCGGGTGACGGTGGGGCGGAAGGAGGAGATGGACGCCTTCCTAAGGGCGGCCTTTGGGGTGGCCTATGCGTGAAGCCTTGGTGGAGCGGGCCACGGCGGAGACCTGGGTGCGCCTGCGCCTGGGCTTGGACGGGCCCACGGGGGGTCAGGTGGCCACGGGACTCCCCTTTTTGGACCACATGCTCCTCCAGCTCCAGCGGCACGGGCGCTTCCTCCTGGAGGTGGAGGCCAAGGGGGACCTCGAGGTGGACGTCCACCACTTGGTGGAGGACGTGGGCATCGTCCTGGGCATGGCCCTGAAGGAGGCCCTGGGGGAGGGGAGGGGGATAGAGCGCTACGGGGAGGCCTTCGCCCCCCTGGACGAGACCCTGGTCCTCTGCGTGGTGGACCTATCCGGCCGACCCCACCTGGAGTACCGGCCCGAGGCCTGGCCCGTGGTGGGGACGGCGGGCCGGGTGAACCACTACCACCTGCGGGAGTTTTTGCGGGGCTTGGTGAACCACGGGCGGCTCACCCTCCACCTGCGGCTTTTGGCGGGGCGGGAGGTCCACCACGTGGTGGAGGCGAGCTTCAAGGCCCTGGCCCGGGCCCTCCACAAGGCCACCCGCCTCACGGGGGAGGGGCTTCCCAGCACCAAGGGGGTGCTTTAGTGCGGGCCATCCTCATTGACTACGGCTCGGGAAACCTGCGGAGTGCCGCCAAGGCCCTGGAGGCGGCGGGTTTCGCCGTGGCGGTCTCCGCCGACCCCAAGGCCCACCCGGAGGCGAGCCTTCTCGTCCTCCCTGGCCAGGGGCACTTCGGCCAGGTGATGGGGGCCTTTGCCCGAAGCGGCTTCCTGGAGAGGGTCCTGGCCCATTTGGAAAAGGGGCTTCCCTTCCTCGGCATCTGCGTGGGCATGCAGGTCCTCTACGAGGGGAGCGAGGAGGCGCCGGGGGTGAGGGGGCTTGGGGTGGTGCCGGGGCTGGTGCGCCGCTTCCCCCGGGGGCGGGTGCCCCAGATGGGTTGGAACGCCCTGAACTTCGGGGGGTTTTTCGCCGAGCTCACGGGCCGCCACTTCTACTTCGCCAACTCCTACTACGGCCCCTTGAACCCCCACGCCCTCGGGGTGGGGGAGTACGAGGGCACTCCCTTCACCGCCCTCTTGGCCAAGGAAAACCTCCTCGCCCCCCAGTTCCACCCGGAAAAAAGCGGGCGGGCGGGCCTCGCCTTTTTGGCCCTAGCCCGCCGCTATTTTGAGGTCCTCTAGGGAGATGAGGCGGCCTTGGGCCCCAAGCCCCGTGGCGGCCAAGGCCCCCGCCAGGTTGGCGAGCCTTCCCGCCTCCACCGGGCTTCTGCCCTCGAGGATGGCGTGGGCGAAGGCGGCGGTGTAGGCGTCCCCGGCCCCGGTGGAGTCCACGATGTCCTCTATGGGGAAGGGCTCCAAAAGCTCCTCCCCTTCGGGGGTCACCACGATGGAGCCCATGGCCCCCACCTTGATGGCCAGGTGGGAGAAGCCCTCCCTTCGGAGCCGGGCCACCCCCTCGGAGAGGGAAGAGGCGCCGGTGAGGGCCAAAAGCTCCGTCTGGTTCATAAGGAGCCAGGTGACGCCCCGCAGGTGCTTCAAAAGCTCCGCCCCCGCCGCCCGCACCGCCCCCGTGCCCAGGTCGGCGAAGACGGGAAGCTCCCGCTTCCTCGCCGCCTCCAGGACCTCCACGGCGTAGCTCCGGGAAGGCCCTCCCACCAGGGCGTAGGCGGAGAGGACCACGGCGTCGGCGCTGTCCAGGTGGCGGGGCTTGAAGAGGGCGGGGTCCAGGTAGCGGCTCGCCCCTTCCGCGCTCACCATGGCCCGTTCCCCACCCGGCACCACCAGGATGAGGACGGAACTGGTGGTGTGGTCGGGGTCTTCCTGGAGGTGCTTTAGGTCCACCCCCACCTCCCGCACCCGGCTTAAGGCCAGCTCGGCGAAGGGGTCTTGGCCCACCCGGCCCGCCAGGTGCACCCGGTGGCCCAAGCTCGCCAGCTGGACCGCCAGGGTGCCCCCGGCCCCCCCGGGCTTCATCAGGGCCCGCCTCGAGGGCACCTCCTCCCCGGGTTCCGGTATTCGCTCCACGAAGAAAAGCAGGTCAACGGAAACATCCCCCAGCACGAAAAACCGCATCTTGCCTCCTTCCGCAAGGCACAGGGTTTGCCCCCACTATACCGCAAGGGCCCCGTTGCTTTGGGGGAAGTATACCCCGGGGTTATGAGAAGAGATTAACGAGCTAGAAGCGGCGGTCCAGCACCAGGCCCCCCTCCAGCTCGCCCACCAGCTCCACCTCGTCCAGCCTTAGCCCCGTGGCCTTCTGGATGGCCTCGTAGAGCCCAGGGGGCACCTTGTCCGCCTTCAGGCGGAGCACCAGCTTGTCCGTCCCCTCCAGCTTCCTTTCCACCACCACCTGGAAGCCCTTGGGGTCCAGGCCGAAGCCGGCCAGGATGGGGGCGAGCTCCGTGGGGTAAAGCTTCACCCCCTTTACCTTCACCATCTGGTCCGTGCGGCCGAAAACCCCGCGGGGCAGCACGGTAAGCCCTTCCCGGCGCTCGGCCAAGGCCAGGTCCCCGGTGCGGAAGCGCACCATGGGCATGAGGGTGCGGCTTAGGGCGGTGACCACCAGCTCCCCCTTTTCCCCCGGGGCCACGGGCCTTAGGGTTTCCGGGTCCAGGACCTCGAGGACGGCCATCTCGGGGATCTCCCATAGCCCGTCCTTGACCAGGTTTTCCCCGGCCACGATGCCCAGTTCGCTGGTGCCGTAGGCGTCCAGGGCTGTGCCGCCCAGGAGGGCCTCCACCTTCTCCCGGAAGCCGGGCACCGAGGTAAAAGGCTCCCCCCCCGCCAGGAGCAGGCGAAACCGCCCGCCCGCCTGGCCCACCTTGAGGGCGAAGGAGGGGTTGGTGACCAGGACGTCAAACTGGGGGCTCAGCTCGGCGATGCGCCCCGCCTCCCCGGGGCCGTGGGGGAAGACCAGGTTCCCCGCCAGGACCAAGGCCTCGTGGAAAAGCCACCCCCCGGCGAAGACGTGGTAGCTGAAGGCCACCAAGACCCGCTTGCCCTCGAGGCCAAGCCGCCGGTAATGGGCGGCCAGGGCTTCCGCCTGGTAGCGGAGGTCCTCCTCCGAGAGGTATTCCGGCATCCAGCCCATGAGGGGGCTTGGGGTGAGGTGCATGAGCCTCGCTCCTTCCGGGGGGGTGGGGTTTGCCTTGAGGTAGGCCACCCACTCCTCCCGGCTGGTGAGGGGCAAGGCGGAGAGGTTCTCGGGGGAAACCTCCTCGGGGTCCACGTCTTTAAGCTTTTCCCGGTAAACGGGGTGGGCCTTGGCCGCGCGGATGACCTCCCTTAGGCGCCTGGTGCGGTCCATGCCTGGCCTCCTTCGCCCCCGATTATACTGGGGCTTCCCGCCAGGGTTAGGAGGCGGGGGAGCTCGCTTTGGAGCTCCTCCCAGGTGTCCCGCCTCAAGGTGATGTGCCCCACCTTCCGCCCGGGGCGCACCGCCTTGCCGTACCAGTGGAGGTGGGCGGAGGGGAGGCGGAGCACCTCCCCAAAGTCGGGCCTGTGGCCGATGAGGTTCGCCATGGCGCTATACCCCCTAGGGGCGGTGCTCCCCAAGGGGAGGCCCAGGAGGGCCCTCAGGTGGTTTTCAAACTGGCTCGTTTCCGCGCCCTCCAGGGTCCAGTGGCCGGAGTTGTGGACCCGGGGGGCCATCTCGTTGAAGAGGAGTTCCTCGCCTACTTGGAAAAGCTCCAGGGCTAGCACGCCCACGTAGTCCAGGGCGAGGAGGGCTTCCCTGGCGTAGGCCTCCGCCTTCTTCTGCAGGGCTTCCGTGAGGTGGGGGGCGGGGGCTAAGGAGAGGCGAAGGATGCCCCCGTGGTGGCGGTTTTCCACCAGGGGATAGAAGGCCATCTCCCCGTTTCGCCCCCGCACGGCGAGGAGGGAAACCTCCCGGTCAAAGGGGACGAGGCCCTCGAGGATAAGCCCCCGGCCCCCCAGGGCCCGTAGCGCCCCTTGGGCCTCCTCCTCCGTGCGCACCAGGGCCTGCCCCTTGCCGTCGTAGCCCCCGCGGCGGGTTTTGAGGAGGGCGGGGAGGCCCACCTTTTTCAGCCCCTCCGCCAGGTCCTCCTCCCCGTCCACGGGGTGGAAGGGCGGGGTGAGGACGCCGAGGCTCGCCATGAAGGCCTTCTCCCGCAGGCGGTCTTGGGCCCCCTCCAGGGCCTTGGGGGGCGGAAGGACGGGAAGCCTTTCGGCTAGGCTTAGGGCCGCTTCCACCGGGACGTTTTCAAACTCGTAGGTGACGAGGTCCAGACCCTGGGCGAAGCGGGAAAGGGCTTCGGGATCGGCGAAATCCCCCACGCAAAGCTCCCCCACCTGCCCGGCGCAGGCCTCGGGGGAGGGGTCCAGGAAGCGGAAGGAAAGCCCCAAGGGGTAGCCCGCCAGGGCCAGCATCCGCCCAAGCTGCCCCCCACCCAAAACGCCCACCCTCATCCTTCCTCCCGGGGGTCGGGGTGGGCCAGGACCGCCTCGGTTTGGGCCTTCCGGTAGGCCTTGAGCCGCGCCATCACCTCGGGGTCCTTGAGGCCAAGGATGCTGGCGGCCAAAAGGGCGGCGTTCACCGCCCCCGCCCTGCCGATGGCCAGGGTGCCCACGGGGACGCCCGCGGGCATCTGGACGATGGAGAGGAGGGAGTCTAGGCCCCGTAAGGCTTGGCTTTCCACGGGCACCCCCAAGACGGGCAAAGGCGTGTGGGCCGCGGTCATGCCGGGCAGGTGGGCCGCCCCCCCGGCCCCGGCGATGATCACCTGGATGCCCCTGGCCTCGGCGGTCTTGGCGTACTCCGCCATGAGGTCCGGGGTGCGGTGGGCGGAGACCACCCTCACCTCGTAGGGGATGCCCAAGGCGTCCAGGGTCTCCGCGGCGTGGCGCAGGGTTTCCCAGTCGGAGCGGGAGCCCATGATGAGACCTACCAAAGGCACCATCGTACCGGATTGTAAAAGCCCTTCTTCCCGTAGTAAAGCTTGGGGGTATGGACGCTTTGGAACTCCTGAGGCTTAACTTCCTTTCCCCTATGGTTTTGGCCTACTTTCTGGGAATGGCCGCCCGGCTTCTCAAGAGCGACCTCGCCTTTCCCGAGGCGCTTTACACCGCCATTTCCATTTATCTCCTTTTTGCCATCGGCTTTAAGGGGGGGGTAGAGCTCGCCCACACCCCTTTGGCCGTGGTCCTCCTCCCGGCCCTTTTCACCCTAGCCCTGGGGCTTTTTAGACCCTTCCCCGCCTATTTCCTTGCCCGGCGTTTCCTGGGGGTGAGCCGACAGGACGCCGCCGCCTTGGCCGCCCACTACGGCTCGGTTTCCGCCGTGACCTTCCTTGCCGCCCTCACCTTCGTCCAGGCCGTGGGGCACACTGCGGAGGGTTTCATGCCCACCCTGGTGGCCTTGTTGGAGGTGCCAGGGATCGTGGTGGCCCTCCTCCTGGGCAAACGGCAGAGCGGCCGGCTTTCTGAAGCGCTCCACGAGGTTTTGACCGGAAAGAGCGTGGTCTTGATGCTGGGGGGGCTTCTGATCGGGCTCCTTTCGGGAGAGGCGGGGATGGAGCGGGTCAAATCCTTTTTCGTTGACCCCTACCAGGGGGTTCTCACCCTTTTCCTCCTGGACCTGGGGATGGTGGCGGCCTCGAGACTTTCCGTGCTGCGCCAGGTGGGGTTTAGGCTGGTCCTCTTTGGTGTGGGCCTAGCCCTTTTCCACGGGGTTTTGGGGGTTTACCTGGGCCTGAAGGCGGGGCTTAGCGTGGGGGGTGCTGCGGTGCTTGGGGCTATGAGCGCCAGCGCCAGCTACATCGCCGCCCCCGCCGCCGTGCGCATCGCCTTGCCCGAGGCGAACCCCAGTTTGTACCTCACGGCGAGCCTCGCCGTCACCTTCCCCTTTAACCTGATCTTGGGGATACCCATCTACCACGCCTTGGCCAAGGCGATCGGGGGGTGAGGCCGGTGAACCTGGTGCCCTTGAAGCTGTTGACCATCGTGGCGGAAAGCCTTTTGGAGAGGAGGCTGGTGGAGGAGATCAAGCGGCTTGGGGCCAAGGGCTACACCATCGTTCCCGCCCGGGGGGAGGGTTCCCGCGGGATGCGGAGCGTGGACTGGGAGGGGCAGAACATTCGCCTAGAGACCATCGTGAGCGAGGAGGTGGCCCTGAAGATCCTGGAGCGCCTGCAGGAGGCGTACTTCCCCCACTACGCCGTGATCGCCTACGTGGAAAACGTCTTCGTGGTGCGGGGGGAGAAGTACGTCTAGCGGCCTCGGCGCAGGAGGGGTAGAAGGGCTAGGAGAAGGAGGACCGGCCAGAGGAGCCAAGGGGAGACCCTTTGGCCCAGGAAGTAGGCGAAAAGCACCAGGCCGTGGGTCCAAAGGAGGCTTCCCAGGGCGGCGAAGAGGAAGTAGGGGGCAAGGGGGAAGGCTAGGGCTCCTAGAAGGAGGGGTAAGGCGGTCCGCACCCCCGGGAGGAAGGGGGCGAGGAGGAGGGCTGTGGGGCCGTAGCGGTGGAGGAGCCCTTCAGCCCGCGTGAGCAGTACCTCGGAAAGGCGCCCGCGCACCCTTTTGCCCAGGGCTCGGCCCAAAGCGTAACCCACCCCGTGGCCCAGGAAGCTCCCCAGGAAGAGGAGGGGAAGGAGGGGAAAAAGGCCAAGCCGCCCTTCCCCCGCCAACACCCCCAGGGCGAGGAGGAGGGTGTCGCCGCCGGGGACAAAGAGGCCAAAGGGAAAGCCCACCTCAAAAAAGAGGATAAGGGCAGGAGCGAGGTAGGCCCACATCTCAGGCGGGATGTTCCGCGGGCTTCCGTAGGGCCCATAGGCTTCCCAAAAGGAGGACGCCCAGGATGAGGAGGCTAAAAGCCTCCTTGTCCAAGCCAAGGGCGAGCTCAGGGCGGTGGAGGACCTCCTTGGCCAGCTTGTCCCAACCGCCCACAAGGAGCTTCACCCCGGCGAGGCCCACCACCACGTAGGCCAGGTGCTTGAACCGGGGGTAGCGGTCCAGGAGGGTGACCACCAGGCTCGCCAGCATCCTAAGGGCCAGGATGCCCAGGAAGACCCCGGTGTAGATGACCCAAAGCTTGTCGGAGAGGGCCACGGCCACCAGCACCGAGTCCACGGCGAAGGCCAGGTCCATGAGCTCCACCTGGGCCACCACCTTCCAGAAGTGGGCGGCGCTCACCTCCAGGGGGGGCGGGGCGTGGGCCTCCTCGGGCTTGAGGAAGTGCTTGAGGGCGATGAAGAGGAGGTAGGCCGCCCCCAGGACCTGCACCCACCAGAGCTTGATGACCAAGGTGGCGAAGAGGAGGGCGAGGCCCCTTAGGACGTAGGCGCCCAGGATGCCGTAAAAGAGGGCTTTCCGCCGGAGGGGAACGGGCAGTTTCTGCACCATAACCCCGAGGATCAGGGCGTTGTCCGCGGAGAGGATCACCTCCAGGGCCACCAGGATGAGGATCACCGAAAGGACGCTGGCCTCCATGCTTCACCTCCACAAAGAAAGACCACCGCGCAAGGCGGTGGTCTTGCCCGGGCTTCCTGCCCCCGGCCCCCGGGGCCTAAGGCCCGTCCTGACGGGGTGCCGGCTTGGGGCTACTCCCCAACCAGGGGGCATTATAGCAAAAGGCGCTGGGGTTTTCCGGGTATACTGGAGGGCATGGAAACCGAGGCCACGCTGCCCACCAAGGAGCAGGTCCTCGAGGCCCTCAAGGTGGTCTACGATCCCGAGATCCCGGTGAACATCGTGGACCTGGGCCTCGTCTACGACGTGGAAGTCCACGAGAACGGCGTGGTGGACATCACCATGACCCTCACCGCCATCGGTTGCCCCGCCCAGGACGTGGTGAAGGCGGACGCGGAGATGGCGGTCATGCGCCTGCCCGGGGTGCAGGGGGTGAACGTGGAGTTCGTATGGACCCCGCCCTGGACCCCAGCCCGCATGACGGAGGAGGGAAAGCGCATGATGCGCATGTTCGGCTTCAACGTCTAGGGAGCCCCCGCCTCGCCCTTTTGGTCGGGCGAGGTGGAAAAATAGGGGCATGCCGGTTAGCCGCTATTACGACGTCAAGCGGGATGAAAAAGGCGAGCGCTACTTAGAGCCTTACGTCACGGGCTTTTTGCTCTTAAGGCTTCCCCTCCTCAACAAGGGCACCGCCTTCACCGAGGAGGAAAGGCGCGCTTTGGGCTTAGAGGGCCTTCTGCCTCCCCACGTGAACACCCTGGAGGAGCAAAAGGAAAGGGTCTACCGCCGCTACCGCCTCATCGCCTCTCCTTTGGACAAGCACATCTACCTGCGCCACCTCCAGGACCGCAACGAGGTCCTCTTCTACGCCCTGGTGGTGGACCACCTGGAGGAGATGCTCCCCATCCTCTACACCCCCACCGTGGGGGAGGCGGTGCGGGAGTTTTCCCACATCTACCGCTACCCCCGTGGCTTTACCGCCAGCACCAAGAACATTGACCGCATTGAGGAGGCCTTGGGGAACGTGCCCCTGGAGGAGGTGCGCCTCATCGTGGCCACGGACTCTTCCGCCATCCTGGGCATCGGGGACCAGGGCTTTGGCGGGATGGCCATCAGCATCGGCAAGCTCACCCTCTACACCGCCGCAGGAGGGGTGGGGCCCGACAAGACCCTGCCCGTGGAGCTGGATGTGGGCACGGACCGGGAGGACCTCCTAAATGACCCCCTATACCTCGGGGTGCGGCACAAGCGCTTACGGGGCGAAGCCTACTACCAGTTCCTGGACCGCTTCGTGGAGGCGGTCAAGAAGCGCTACCCCAAGGCCCTCATCCAGTGGGAGGACTTCGCCAAAGAGGCGGCCTTTAGCGTGCTGGAGCGCTACCGCAAGGTGGTTCCCTCCTTCAACGACGACATCCAGGGCACGGGGGCCGTGGCCCTTGCCGGGGTCCTCTCCGCCTGCCGCATGAAGGGGGAAAGGCTTTCCGATCAGGTGGTGGTGGTCTACGGGGCGGGGGCCGGGGGGATCGGCGTGGCCTGGGCCTTGGTGGAGGGAATGAAGCGGGAGGGCCTGAGCGAGGCGGAGGCCAAGGCCCGGGTCCTGGTCCTGGACTCCCGGGGGCTTTTGCTGGAAGGGCGGAACATGGAGGCCTACAAGCGGCCCTTCGCCCAGAAGCGGGAGCGCCTTAATGGTTGGCGCTTTGCGGGCGAGTACCCCAACCTCTTGGAGACCATTCAAAACGCTCGGGCCACGGTGCTTTTGGGCCTTTCCGGGCAGGGGGGGAGCTTCACCGAGCCGGTGGCGCGGGCCATGCTGGAAAACACCCCCCGCCCCGTGATCTTCCCCCTTTCCAACCCCACCTCCGCCAGCGAGGCCTTGCCCGATGACCTCATCTACTGGACGGAGGGGCGGGCCTTGGTGGCGGCGGGGAGTCCCTTCCCCCCCGTGGGGTACATGGGCCGGACCATCCCCGTGGGCCAGGGGAACAACGCCTTTATCTTCCCCGGGCTCGGCCTGGGGGCCGTCCTCTCCCGGGCCCGGGAGGTGACGGACGGGATGGTCCTCGAGGCCGCCTACGCCCTCTACGACTTCACCCAAGAGCGCTTTCCCGACCTCCTCTACCCCCCGGTGCGCCACCTAAGGGAGGTTTCCCCCTACGTGGCCGCCCGGGTCATGCGGAAGGCCCTGGAGGAGGGGGTGGCGGAGGAGGAGCGGATCCAGGGGCTTTCCCTGGAGGAGCTTTTCGCCTTCGTGCAAAGCCGCTTCTGGGAGCCCAGGTACCTCCCTTACCGCCCCGCCCCGGTAATCTAGGGGCATGGCCTGGCGGCTTTACGCTTTGGAGCTTCCCCAGGCCCAGGAGCTTTTGCCCGAGGGGCCGGAGCCCGAAGGGTTCTGGCCCCTGGAGGAGCCTTGGGAACCCAAGGGAGGTGCGCCCCTGCCCTGGCCCGAGCCCCTTTACTTCCTGGACGGGAAGGAGCGGGCGGAGGGGCTGGTGGCGGAGGGGAGGCGGCTGGCCCTTCTGGGGTGTGTGGCCGCGGGGGCCGTGGTCTTTGAGGGGGGGAGGATGCGGCTTCTTCCCCCCCTGGTGCGCCGGGTGGGGGTGGGGCTTTCCGAGGCCTTAAGGGCGGGGGAACTCCTCTACGAGCCCTTCCCCGTGGAGGGGGAGGGGATCTACGCCCTCCAGGAGGGCTTGCGGCGGGCCAGGGCCAACCTGGAAGCGGAGGTTGCCTCGGGACTTTCCGGGGGGCTTTTGGTGGTGGATGGTCCCGTGCGCCTTAGGCGGGAGGCACCTATCCTGGGCTACATCAAGACCCACTGGGCCCGCTACCTGCCCCCGGAAAAGGAGGCCCTCCTGCATAGGCTTGCCCCCGGGGAAAGAAGCCCCCTCTTCCGCATCCGGCGCAAGGGATTGGAGCTCGCCAGTTGGTATTTGCGCCTGCCCTTGCCCCCGGAAGGGGTGAGGCCCCCGGAGGCGGGGCTTTTGCGCTTGGAAACCCCTTTGGAGGGCCCCTATGAGAGGCTTGCCGCCCTTTCCGTAAGCCTTTTTCCCGCCCTGGCCTCCCACCCCGTCAAGGACCCCCGGGCGCCCCAGAACCTCACCCCCGTGGGGGGCTTGGAAAGGGAGCTTGGCCGGAGGATGGGAAGGCGCGAGGTGGTGGCAAGGTTTCTGGCCCGGCACCTGGGAGGTGGCTGATGGAGCGGATCGGCGTGGTGTTGGGAAGCCGGGAGGCCACCCCCCTCTCCTTCTGGGTGGGGGTTGAGGGGGAAGGCCTTCTCAGGCTGGACGATCTGGTGGTGGTGGAGGGCTTCCACCCCAAGGTGGGCAAGGTGCGCTACTTCGGCATGGTGGACCACGTGGCCAAGGTGCACGAGGGGGAAACGTACGATACGGACATCTTCCTGGCCACCCGGGGCCAGATCCCCGTGAGCCTGGCCTACGTGGCCCACGTCAGCGTGACCCGGATCCTCCCCGAGGAGTTCTTCCCCCCCGACCCCGGCTCCCCCGTTTTCCTGGCGGAGGGGGAGGACCTGGAGCTCGCCCTTTACTACGAGGCCATGAAGAACCAAAGGGGAAGCACCAAGCTTCCCGCCGGCCTCCTCAAGAACGGGGAGGTGGCCTACCTGAACCTGGAGTTTTTGAACGGGGTGAAGGGCGGGCACGTGAACATCTCCGGCATCAGCGGGGTGGCGGCCAAGACCAGCTACGCCACCTTCCTCCTCAAGAGCCTCTTGGAAAGCGGGGTCCTGGAGGACGCCCACCAGGCCAAGGTGCTCCTCTTTAACGTCAAGGGGGAGGACCTCTTCTTCCTGGACAAGCCCAACGCCCGCCTCACGGAGGAGGCCCGGCAGGCGTACCAGGCCCTGGGCCTACCCGCCACCCCCTTCGGGAGCGTGGCCTTCTTGGCCCCACCCAAGAAGGACGGGTACGTGCCCGACGTGGAGACCCGCCTCGAGGGCGTGCGGGCTTACCACTACGACCTGGTCCAGTTCTGCCAAAGGGGGCTTCTCCCCTTCCTCTTCGCCGACCGGGGCTTTATGACCAACCTGGGCTTTTTGGTGCAGCACCTCACGGAAAAGCTCCGGCGGCTCGCCGAGGGGCAGAGGGGCCCCCACCTCCTGGTGGAGGACTGGACCAAGGAGGACCTGCCCGAGGGGATCACCTTTGACGCCTTGGGCAAGGTGCGCCTGAAGAGCTTCGCCGAGCTGGTGCGCTACCTGGAGTACAAGCTCCTGGGGCCGGAAACGGGGGAGGGGGAAGGGGACCGGAGCTGGACCGCAAGGCAGGCCCGGGGGACCCTCGAGGCCTTCATCAGGCGGCTTCGGGCCAGCGTGGAGAACGTGGCCCACCTCATCCGGGGCGACCGCCTCGGCAGCCCCCCAGACCCCCTGCAGGGGGAGCAGGTCCACGTGGTGGACCTGGCCAAGCTTTCCCCCCAGGCGCAGATGTTCGTGGTGGGAAGCCTCCTTAAAGACGTCTTTGAGCGGAAGGAGCGGGGGCAGTACCGGGGCCGGGTCTTCATCGTCCTGGACGAGCTCAACAAGTACGCTCCCCGGGACGAGGAGGGCCCCATCAAGGACGTGCTCTTGGACATCGCCGAGCGGGGCCGCTCCTTGGGCGTCATCCTCATCGGGGCGGAGCAGACGGCGAGCGAGGTGGAGCGCCGGGTGGTGGCCAATGCCGCCATCCGGGTGGTGGGCCGCTTGGACGCCGCCGAGGCGGAGCGCCCCGAGTACCGCTTCCTTCCCACCTCCTTCCGCCAAAGGGCCCTCATCCTGCCCCAGGGGGCGGTGATCCTCCAGCAGCCGGAGATCCCCGTGCCCCTTTTGGTGCGCTTCCCCTTCCCGGCTTGGGCCACCAAGCGGGAGGAGGTCTTGGAGGACAACTCCGCCGAGGCCCTAAGGCGGGAACTCTTTTAGGGGTAGCATGGCGTTGGTATGAAGCGTACCCCCCTTTACGAGGCCCACCTGCGCCTGGGCGGGCGCATGGTGGAGTTTGCCGGCTTCGCCCTTCCCCTGCAGTACACCTCCATCGTGGAGGAGCACCTGGCGGTGCGCCGGGGAGCGGGGCTTTTTGACGTGAGCCACATGGGGGAGTTCTGGGTGCGGGGGGAGGAGGCATTGGCCTTCCTCCAGTGGGCCACGGCAAACGACGCCGCCCGGCTCAAGGTGGGAAGGGCCCAGTACTCCATGCTCCCGAACGAAAGGGGCGGGGTGGTGGACGACATCTACCTCTACCGCCTGGGGGAGGTGGAGTACCTCATGGTGGTGAACGCCGCCAACATCGCCAAGGACTTCGCCCACCTTAAGGCCCTGGCGGAAGGCTTTCGGGTGGAGCTCGTAGACCGCTCCGAGGCCACCGCCCTCCTGGCCCTCCAAGGCCCCAAGGCGGAAGGCCTCCTGCAGGGGCTTACCGACGCCGACCTAAAGGGGCGCAGGAAGAACGACGTCTTCCAGGCCCAGGTGGCGGGACGTCCCGCCCTCCTCGCCCGCACCGGGTACACCGGGGAGGACGGGTTTGAGCTCTTCCTCGCCCCGGAGGACGCCGAGGCGGTGTTCCTGGCCTTGGTGGAAAGGGGGGCGAAGCCCTGTGGCCTTGGAGCCCGGGACACCCTTAGGCTCGAGGCCGGCTTTCCCCTTTACGGCCACGAGCTCACCGACACCACCAACCCCCTCTGTACCCCCTGGGCCTGGGTGGTGAAGAAGGAGAAGGACTTCTTCGGCAAGGAGGCCATGCTGGCTTCCCCTTGCCGGGAAAAGCTCGTGGGCCTGGTGCTGGAGACGGGCGTCCCCCGGGAAGGCTACCCGGTCCTTTCCGGGGAGAGGCCGGTGGGCCGGGTGACCAGCGGGGGCTATTCCCCCCTTCTGGAGAAGGGCATCGCCCTGGCCTACGTGGAGGAGGGGGCGGAGGAGCCCTTCTTCGTGGCGGTGCGGGGCAAACCGGTACGGGCTTCCCTTAGCCCCTTGCCCTTTGTGCCGCTAAAATAGCGGGGGTTAGGAGGCGCTATGGACATACCCAAGGACCGCTTTTACACCAAGACCCACGAGTGGGCCCTGCCCGAAGGGGACACGGTGCTGGTGGGCATCACCGACTACGCCCAAGACGCCTTGGGGGACGTGGTCTACGTGGAGCTTCCCGAGGTGGGGCGCAAGGTGGAGAAGGGCGAGGCGGTGGCGGTGGTGGAGAGCGTGAAGACCGCCTCCGACATCTACGCTCCCGTGGCCGGGGAGGTGGTGGAGGTGAACCTGGCCCTGGAGAAAACCCCGGAGCTCATCAACCAGGACCCCTATGGGGAGGGCTGGATCTTCCGCCTCCGTCCCCTGGACATGACGCACCTGGACGACCTCCTGGACGCCGACGGCTACCAGGAGGCTTTGGAGAGCGAGGCTTGATATGGCTTTCCCGAGGGCGGCCCTTTCCCGCACGGGTTTAGGCGGGGGGGCATGCTCCTCTGTGGCCCCGGGTCAAATGGCCCGGGGGCTTTGGTTAAGGATGGACCTATGGACTACACGCCCCATACCGAGGCGGAAATCCAGGAGATGCTCAGACGGGTGGGGGCGGAAAGCCTGGAGGACCTCTTCCGCCACCTGCCTGAAGAGATCCTAAACCCCGAGATCGCCCTGCCCGAGCCCTTGCCGGAGTGGGCGGTTCTGGAGGAGCTTAGGCGGCTTGCCGAGAGGAACAGGCCCGCCCGCAAGGCCTTTCTGGGCGGGGGGATCCGGAGCCACCACGCCCCCCCCGTGGTCCAGGCGCTGGCGAGCCGGGGGGAGTTCCTCACCGCCTACACCCCCTACCAGCCCGAGGTGAGCCAAGGGGTCCTGCAGGCCACCTTTGAGTATCAGACCATGATCGCCGAGCTCACGGGCCTCGAGGTGGCCAACGCCTCCATGTACGACGGCGCCACCGCCCTGGCGGAAGGCGTCTTGCTGGCCCTTCGGGAGACGGGGCGGATGAGCGTCTTGGTCTCCCAGGGGGTCCACCCCGAGTACCGGGCGGTCCTGAAGGCCTATCTGGAGGCGGTGGGGGCGGAGCTTAAGGTGCTTCCCCTGGAAGGGGGGCGCACCCCCTCCCTTCCCGTGCCCGAGGGGGTGGGGGCGGTGGTGGGGCAGAACCCCAACTACCTGGGGGCTCTGGAGGACCTCGCCCCCTGGGCGGAGGCGGCCCACCGGGCGGGGGCGCTTTTCGTGGCGGTGGCGGACCCCCTCTCCTTGGGGGTGCTCAAGCCCCCCGGGGCCTACGGGGCGGACATCGCCGTGGGGGATGGGCAGAGCCTGGGCCTGCCCATGGGCTTTGGCGGCCCCCACTTCGGCTACCTGGCCACCAAGAAGGCCTTCGTGCGCCAGCTCCCGGGGCGCCTTGTGTCCGAGACCGTGGACGCCGAGGGCAAGCGGGGCTTCATCCTCACCCTGCAGGCCCGGGAGCAGTACATAAGGCGGGCCAAGGCCAAGAGCAACATCACCACCAACGCACAGCTCACCGCCCTCATGGGGGCCATGTACCTCGCGGCCTTGGGGCCCCAGGGGCTTAGGGAGGTGGCCCTGAAGGGCGTGGAGATGGCCCATAAGCTTCACGCCCTCCTCCTGGAGGTCCCGGGGGTCAGGCCCTTCACCCCCAGGCCCTTCTTCAACGAGTTCGCCCTGGCCCTTCCCAAGGACCCCGAGGCGGTGCGGAAGGCCTTGGCGGAACGGGGCTTCCACGGGGCCACCCCGGTGCCCAAGGAGTACGGGGAGGGGCTTGCCCTCTTCGCCGCCACCGAGCTTCACGAGGAGGAGGACCTCCTGGCCTTCCGGGAGGCCCTTAGGGAGGTTTTGGCATGAGCTTTCCCCTGATCTTTGAACGGAGCCGGAAGGGAAGGCGCGGCCTCAAGCTGGTGAAGGCGGTGCCCAAGGCGGAGGACCTGATCCCCAAAGAACACCTGCGGGAGGCCCCGCCCCGCCTCCCCGAGGTGGACGAGCTCACCCTGGTGCGCCACTACACCGGGCTTTCCCGCCGCCAGGTGGGGGTGGACACCACCTTCTACCCCTTGGGGTCTTGCACCATGAAGTACAACCCCAAGCTCCACGAGGAGACGGCGCGGCTTTTTGCCGACCTCCACCCCTACCAGGACCCGGGGACGGCCCAGGGGGCCTTAAGGCTCATGTGGGAGCTCGGGGAGTACCTCAAGGCCCTCACGGGCATGGACGCCATCACCCTCCAGCCCGCCGCCGGGGCCCACGGGGAGCTCACGGGGATCCTCGTCATCCGCGCCTACCACGAGGACCGGGGGGAGGGGAAGGCGCGCCGGCTCGTGCTGGTGCCGGACTCGGCCCACGGCTCCAACCCCGCCACCGCCAGCATGGCGGGCTACCAGGTGAGGGAGGTGCCCTCGGGGCCCGACGGGGAGGTGGACCTCGAGGCCCTAAAGAGGGAGCTCGGCCCCCACGTGGCCGCCATCATGCTCACCAACCCCAACACCCTGGGGCTTTTTGAGCGGCGCATCCTGGAGATCTCCCGCCTGGCCAAGGAGGCAGGGGCGCAGCTTTACTACGACGGGGCCAACCTCAACGCCATCCTGGGCTGGGCCCGGCCCGGGGACATGGGCTTTGACGTGGTCCACCTCAACCTGCACAAGACCTTCACCGTGCCCCATGGGGGAGGCGGGCCCGGCTCGGGGCCCGTGGGGGTGAAGGCCCACTTGGCCCCTTACCTGCCCGTCCCTCTGGTGGCCAAGGGGGAGGAAGGCTACTACCTGGACTTTGACCGGCCCAAGAGCATCGGGCGGGTGAAGAGCTTCTACGGCAACTTCCTGGCCTTGGTGCGGGCCTGGGCCTACATCCGCACCCTGGGGCTTCCCGGGCTCAAGCGGGCGGCGGCCCTTGCCGTCCTGAACGCCCGCTACCTCAAGGAGCTCCTTAAGGAAAAGGGCTACCGCATCCCCTACGATGGGCCTTGCATGCACGAGTTCGTGGCCCAACCCCCGGCGGGCTTTAGGGCCCTGGACCTGGCCAAGGGGCTTTTGGAGCTGGGCTTCCACCCCCCCACGGTCTACTTCCCCCTGATCGTCAAGGAGGCCCTCATGGTGGAGCCCACGGAAACGGAGAGCAAGGAGACCCTCGAGGCCTTCGCCGAGGCCATGGGGGAGCTTTTGGCGAAGCCCAAGGAGTGGCTGGAAAACGCCCCCTACACCACCCCGGTGCGCCGCCTGGACGAGCTTAGGGCCAACAAGCGCCCCAAGCTCACCTACTTTGACGAGGGTTAGAGCCCGAAGTAGGTCCGGGCCAAGGCCACGTCCTGCGCGATCTGGGCCTTGAGGGCCTCGAGGCTGGGAAAGCGCCTTTCCTCCCGGAGGCGCTTCAGGAAGCGCACCCGGGCCTCCTCCCCATAAAGCTCCCCGGCGAAGCCCAGGAGGTGGACCTCAAGCCGCCTTTCTTCCCCTCCCAGGGTGGGCCGGGTGCCCACGTTGGCCACCCCCTTGTAGCGGCCGAAGCCTCCTTCCACCTCCACGGCGTACACCCCGGGGGGCAGGACCTTCTTGGGGTGCACCGCCAGGTTGGCGGTGGGGAAGCCGAGCCTCCGCCCAAGCTTCTCCCCCTCCACCACCACCCCGTAGGCCCCATAGGGGCGGCCCAGGAGGTGGCGGGCCTCCTCCACCTTCCCCTCCTGGAGGAGGGCGCGGATGCGGCTAGACTTCACCGCTTCCCCTCCCAGGGTGAGGAGGGGGACCACCCGGGTGGGGGCCACCCAGGAAAGCTCCTCCACTCCCCCCGCCCTTCCTTGCCCGAAGCGGAAGTCTTCCCCCACGTGGATGCGAACCGCCTCCAAGGCCTTTAGGTCCTCCAGAAAGGCTTCCGCCGGTCTTTTGGCAAAGGCCTCGTTGAAGGGCACCGCCAGGATGAGCTCCACCCCCACTTCCCGCAAGGCCTCCACCTTCTCCGTGAGGTCCATGAGGAACCCCTCCCCTCGGGTGAAGACCTTGGTGGGGGGATCAAAGGTGTAGACGAGGAGGGGTGCCTTGAGCACCTTGGCCTCGGCCAGGGCCTGGCGCAGGAGGTACTGGTGGCCCAGGTGCACCCCGTCAAAGGAGCCCACGGCCACCACCTTAGGCCCTTTGGGGACGTCAGCGACCTCGGAGAAAAGCATGGTAGTAGAGGACTCCCACGAGCCCCGTGGCCGAAAACTCCGCCCCGCCCCGGCGGTGCAGGGCTAAGGCTTCCTCCGGGTTTAGCCAGACCACCTCTATGGCCTCGTCCTCGTCGGGGGTGGCCTGGGCTTCCCTCAGGTTTTCCGCCAGGAAGACGAAGGTCTTCTCGTCGGTGAAACCGGGGGAGACGTAGAAGCTAAAGAGGGGGGTGAGGTCCCCGGTGAGCCCCGTTTCCTCGGCGAGCTCCCTTTGGGCCGCCGCCAGGGGATCTTCCCCGGGTTCAATGAGCCCCGCCGGGATCTCCAAGGGGGCAAGGCCTATGGCGGGACGCATCTGGCGGACAAAGAGCATCTTGCCCTCTTGGAGGGCGATTACGGCCACCGCCGGTTTGTGCTCCACGATCTCGTAGCGCCCTTCCAGGGCCAAGTTCAGGATGCGCCCGCGGTAGAGGTAGGTGCGGCTCACGCCTCCATGGTACGGGAAAACCCCGGGGGGCCTGCCCCCAGGGCTTTGGCGCCGCCCCTACTGCAGGGCGTTTAGCGTGGCCAGAAGGACGGCCCGGGTGTAGGTGGGGTTGTGGACGCCCTTGGAGCCGTCGTTTTGGATCAGGAGGTAGTTCCAGGCGGCCCGCACCACGGGGTCCTTGGTGAGGAAGACGGGCTGGCCCTTCTCGTCCCGGATGTCCCCAAGCTGGCTATAAAGCACCGTCCCGTCCGTGAGGGTCATCTTAAAGGCGATCTGCCCGGCGATGGAGAGGATGTCCACCCGGTACACCGGGGCTTTCACCGCCACGCCCTGGGTGAACTGGCCGTTTTCCGGGTTGTAGGCCCGCACGGTCTTGATGCGGTCCCGCACCGCCAGGACCTTGGCGTTCACCTTGGCGCGCAGGAGGGAGAGGAGGTGCTCGGTGTTCTCCTGCACCATCTCCTTGGTGTACTTGGCCCCGTGGCAGGAGGCGCAGAGGTTTTCCGGGGCCTTGAAGGTGTGGCTCGTGTACTCCCCGGTGCCCGCCAGGCTCATGTGGCAGGTGGAACAGGCGTTCCCCGTGAAGAAGGCGTGGGGGTTAGGCCAGTCCTTGGTGTCGTCCACGAAGTAGGCGTTCTTGCCCAGGATCACGTCCCCCTGGCTGGAGGCGTGGGGGTAGGTGTAGCGGCCCGGGTCCTCGGCGTTCCAGGTGATGCGGCCGTTGCGGGAGTTGTGGCAGGTGATGCACAAGGCGGCGTTACCCACCGCCGTGGCCTTGAAGCCGGAGGGGAGCATGGGGGTGTCGTGGACCAGGCGCAGGTCCCCGTCCTCGTCGTGGCAGGTATTGCAGGTGATGGGCTTCACCTGGTCCTTGGTGAGGCCCAAGGATTTAAGGTAGTCCACCGTGGCCGGCTTGCCGTCCGGGCCCACCAGGTTGCCAGGGTTGCCTTTCTTAAGCTGCTCCAGCCAAGCCAAAAAGCCTTGCTCGCTGTGGCAGCGGGCGCAGTGGGCGGCGTTGGCTTGGCGGGCTTCCACCGTGGCCTCGGTGAGGGTCTTGAACCCCATGACCCCGTTGTTGTGGGCGCTTTGCTCCCACTCCTTCTGGATGGCCTCTTTACTGGAGAAGGCCACCATGAGACCGAGGGCCAGGAGGGCCAAAAGGGCCTTTTTCATACACGCCACCTCCCTACGATCTTAGCTCACACCCCCATCATGAAACAAGTCAAGGGGGGCTTGCCTTGCAAAGGTCAGGAGGACGGGTGTATATCTCTCTCCTGATGGGCA
>NZ_JAKTNS010000120.1:0-489 GCF_022760915.1 Thermus thalpophilus
GCCGGGGAAGCGGGGTGCCGGGGGAAAATCCTGGCTCGCCCCGCACTCAACGCGGCGCGTTGGGGGCACAGCCCCTGGCTCGACCGCAATCCACATACCCCGAGGAATCGGGGGCGAGATTGGGCGACCCGGAAAGGGTCCTGGGGGGTCAAAACCCCCAGGGCTGACCGCGGGAAACCCGGTGAAAGTCCGGGCCACGGGATGGGGTGAACCCATAGCCCCATCACGTGTGCGGAGCAGGCCGGTGCTGAGGGTGCCGCGAGGCACCAGGGGGCTGAGGGAGACTGGAGGCCCCGCTGACCAGGGAAAACGGGAGGGGAGACCCGCACCGGATAACCTGGGGCGCACGATAGCTAGGCCTGTAACGGGGGGGGTGCGACTCCCCCTCTGCTCCGAGCCGCCCGCCTGGGGTCCGTGAAGTCCTGGCCGTGCCTGGAGTACCCCGAGCTCCGGAACCTCGTAGGGGGAAAGGGCGTGTGTGCGGCCAGG
>NZ_JAKTNS010000121.1:0-478 GCF_022760915.1 Thermus thalpophilus
GCTTACCCCCACCGGGGGAAGCCTCCGGGAGGAGGTGGATCCTGGCCACAGGGGGGAGCGTGGCGGCCACGGGCCTAACCGTGGCGGCGACCGCCAGGCGGCGTCCCAAAACGCCAGGGGGCGACAGGGCCGAGAAGGGGTTGACCGGGAAGGTCGGCCCGAAAGCGCCGGCGTGGTGGGCTGGCCGGGAAGGTTGGCCCAGAAAGGGCGCCCAAGCGGTGAGCCGGCCGAGGCGCGAGGCGCCCAGGGCCGGTCCCGTGGGAGGCGCTAGGAAGAGGCGCGAGGAGTGGGCTGGCCGAGGTCGGCCTGGCCGAGGAGGTCGCCCCGGGAGGGCGCAGCGGGAGTCGCCGTGGTCCCCCGGCCTCACAGGGGGGGAAGGGAACTGCCAGAGTGCCGGCTGGCCGCGGGCCTCAACGCGGTGGTGGCCACGGGCCTAACCGTGGCGGCGAAGGCCGGCCAAACGGGCCAGCCACGGCGT
>NZ_JAKTNS010000122.1:0-476 GCF_022760915.1 Thermus thalpophilus
ACGAAGCCTCACGTGAACGTGGGGACGATTGGGCACGTGGACCACGGGAAGACGACGTTGACGGCGGCGTTGACGTTTGTGACTGCGGCGGAGAACCCGAATGTAGAGGTGAAGGATTACGGGGAGATTGACAAGGCGCCGGAGGAGCGTGCGCGGGGGATAACGATCAACACGGCGCACGTGGAGTACGAGACGGCGAAGCGGCACTATTCGCACGTGGACTGCCCGGGACATGCGGACTACATCAAGAACATGATCACGGGTGCGGCGCAGATGGACGGGGCGATTTTGGTGGTATCGGCGGCGGATGGGCCGATGCCGCAGACGCGGGAGCACATTTTGTTGGCACGGCAGGTGGGGGTCCCGTACATTGTGGTGTTCATGAACAAGGTGGACATGGTGGACGACCCCGAGTTGTTGGACTTGGTGGAGATGGAGGTACGGGACCTTTTGAACCAGTACGAGTTTCCTGGGGA
>NZ_JAKTNS010000123.1:0-453 GCF_022760915.1 Thermus thalpophilus
TGTACCCGGCCCTACACATGTGAGACGGGAGGCATAAGAATGGGGGAACCACTCCACGGAAGAGGAGGTTCCCCTGATGCAGCTTACCACCGTTGGCCGAGAGATATGGCGAGGCGCTAGGCAGGCCCAAGCGCTAGAGGAGGCGGGGGCGGGGGACGAAGAGGTCCAGGGACGGCTACACAAGCTCAAGCTGGTGCGAGCCCTGCGCAAAGGCAAAGCCACCTGGGAGGAGATCCAGGGCCTGGTGGGGATCAGCCGGGCCACCTACTTCCGGTGGGAGAAGAGACTGCGGGAAGGGGGACTGCGAGGGCTGAGGTCCAAGCCCCGAAAGCCCCGACACCTGAGGGCGAAGGTGCACTGGAGCCCCCGGCTTCTCCTGCGGGTGGAGGGTTTGAGGAAGGGAAACCCCACCTGGGGCCGCTGGCCCATCTGGGTGAGGTTGCGGAAGGAGGG
>NZ_JAKTNS010000124.1:0-440 GCF_022760915.1 Thermus thalpophilus
TCATAAGACGGGAACCCCACAGCCCTTTTCAATACCCCCGGTTGCATATCCTTGATGGTAAGTGGATGAGTGCAAGTTTTGAGTCACGGTGAAGTTTCAATCCTCTACGAGGCTAACAGGCTTTGCAACCGGGCACCCACCGGGCTTACAAGAGCGTCTGGGTGGCGTTTCAATCCTCTACGAGGCTAACAGGCTTTGCAACCATTCGTGGGGCTACAGACCTACAGTAGCCCAAACTAGTTTCAATCCTCTACGAGGCTAACAGGCTTTGCAACATGCCCTCGGGGCTGTCCCCACGATGAACCTCATCATGTTTCAATCCTCTACGAGGCTAACAGGCTTTGCAACTCGAGGTGGGCTCGGGCTATATCTGTAGGGAGCCGTCGGTCGTGTAAGGATTTATGTGTAAGGGTCCGTGTTTAATAGGGGGGCACACCTTA
>NZ_JAKTNS010000125.1:0-438 GCF_022760915.1 Thermus thalpophilus
AGGAGGGCCCGGTGGAAGGAGGGCTCCAGGAACCAGGTCCACCGCCCCCGCTGGTCCTTCCGCAGGACGTACGTGGGCTTCCACTCCCCCTCCCGCCAGGCCACCCAGTAGAGGGGGCGCTGGGGCTCGGGGGAGGCCTCCACCCGCCGCATCCCCTCCCCGGGGAGGGGGTGCGGGGCCAGGAGCATGAGGGGCCAGGTGGGAGGAGGGTTCTCCGGGGGCATCACGCTCACCGGGGCCAGGAGGAGGTGGGCCACGGGGAGGCGGGCCTCCTTCCGGATGGCCCTGGCCTTGGGGGCGATGAGGACCGCGTATTTCTCGTCCAGCTTCTTCACGGCGGCCAAGATTTTCTCCACGGGGACCGTCTGGACCTGCCAGTACCGGTACCCGTCCCGGCTCACCAGGCGCAGGGCCTGGGCCAGGAGGGCCGTCTGGCCT
>NZ_JAKTNS010000126.1:0-436 GCF_022760915.1 Thermus thalpophilus
GCAGGGCCCTGGCCTCCTTTAGGGTGGCCGGCACCCGCATGACCCAGGAGAACCCACGCAGGGCCCCCAGGTTCTCCTGGCTGTAGCTGGCCCCGTCCAGCACCACCACCTCCCCCAGTTCCAGGCCCTGGCGGTAGCGCGCCAGCAGGGGAACCAAGGCCTCCTGATCCGACTGGTTCCCATCCCCAGGAGCGAAGAGCAGGGGAATCCCCCCGGTATCGGCGCAGATCAGGTTCATCACCCACTGCTTGAGGTCTGGGCGGTGGTCCCGGCTGTAGCCGTGGGTGAGGCGGATGACCAGGGGCTCGTCCCCCGTATCGGTCTGGCCCTCTTCCCCGCTCCCGTACACCCCGTGGACGTGAAAGCTGGTGGAGTCCACGTGAAGAGCCCGCACGGGAAAGGGAAAGGCTCTGCGGGCAGATTTAGCCACCTCCAC
>NZ_JAKTNS010000127.1:0-436 GCF_022760915.1 Thermus thalpophilus
GCAGGACCTTGGCCTCCTTTAGGGTGGCCGGCACCCGCATGACCCAGGAGAACCCACGCAGGGCCCCCAGGTTCTCCTGGCTGTAGCTGGCCCCGTCCAGCACCACCACCTCCCCCAGTTCCAGGCTCTGGCGGTAGCGCGCCAGCAGGAGAACCAAGGCCTCCTGATCCGACTGGTTCCCATCCCCAGGAGCGAAGAGCAGGGGAATCCCCCCGGTATCGGCGCAGATCAGGTTCATCACCCACTGCTTGAGGTCTGGGCGGTGGTCCCGGCTGTAGCCGTGGGTGAGGCGGATGACCAGGGGCTCGTCCCCCGTATCGGTCTGGCCCTCTTCCCCGCTCCCGTACACCCCGTGGACGTGAAAGCTGGTGGAGTCCACGTGAAGAGCCCGCACGGGAAAGGGAAAGGCTCTGCGGGCAGATTTAGCCACCTCCAC
>NZ_JAKTNS010000128.1:0-436 GCF_022760915.1 Thermus thalpophilus
GTGGAGGTGGCTAAATCTGCCCGCAGAGCCTTTCCCTTTCCCGTGCGGGCTCTTCACGTGGACTCCACCAGCTTTCACGTCCACGGGGTGTACGGGAGCGGGGAAGAGGGCCAGACCGATACGGGGGACGAGCCCCTGGTCATCCGCCTCACCCACGGCTACAGCCGGGACCACCGCCCAGACCTCAAGCAGTGGGTGATGAACCTGATCTGCGCCGATACCGGGGGGATTCCCCTGCTCTTCGCTCCTGGGGATGGGAACCAGTCGGATCAGGAGGCCTTGGTTCCCCTGCTGGCGCGCTACCGCCAGAGCCTGGAACTGGGGGAGGTGGTGGTGCTGGACGGGGCCAGCTACAGCCAGGAGAACCTGGGGGCCCTGCGGGGGTTCTCCTGGGTCATGCGGGTGCCGGCCACCCTAAAGGAGGCCAAGGTCCTGC
>NZ_JAKTNS010000129.1:0-436 GCF_022760915.1 Thermus thalpophilus
GTGGAGGTGGCTAAATCTGCCCGCAGAGCCTTTCCCTTTCCCGTGCGGGCTCTTCACGTGGACTCCACCAGCTTTCACGTCCACGGGGTGTACGGGAGCGGGGAAGAGGGCCAGACCGATACGGGGGACGAGCCCCTGGTCATCCGCCTCACCCACGGCTACAGCCGGGACCACCGCCCAGACCTCAAGCAGTGGGTGATGAACCTGATCTGCGCCGATACCGGGGGGATTCCCCTGCTCTTCGCTCCTGGGGATGGGAACCAGTCGGATCAGGAGGCCTTGGTTCCCCTGCTGGCGCGCTACCGCCAGGGCCTGGAACTGGGGGAGGTGGTGGTGCTGGACGGGGCCAGCTACAGCCAGGAGAACCTGGGGGCCCTGCGGGGGTTCTCCTGGGTCATGCGGGTGCCGGCCACCCTAAAGGAGGCCAGGGCCCTGC